>JBGUMY010000308.1:0-5516 GCA_045117095.1 Bacteroidaceae bacterium
CCGTCAGATCATCAACCGTTGGGCACCAGCTGGCGACGGCAAGAACGACCCTCGTGCCTACATCCGCAGGGTGTGCGAACTGATGGGCGGCCTCCCCGAAACCCACACCATCGTGGCGAACGCTCCCTACGCCGACCAGCAGGAGGAAGCCATCGACTTCGTCATGGCCATGGCCTGTGTGGAGAACGGCTGCAAGATGAAGGACATCGACCGCAGCGAGGTGGAGGAAGGAATGTATCTGGCGTTCAGACCCTCTTAATTAAGAGTTAAGAATTAAGAATTAAGAAAGAATGAAGAACCTTTAGCTCGACGAAGTCAATTAAGAAAGAGTGAAGAGTTAAGAGTTAAGAACCTTTAGCTCGACGAAGTCAATTAAGAAAGAGTGAAGAGTTGAGAGGGCTATAGCGATTTCACAATTACTTGGGCGTCGGCAGGTGCTTTCTGGTTCTCGTCCCAAATGATTTCGCCTACGTCGCCATAGACGGTGACGGTTCCGCTGGTGGGATTCTTGATGCTGTGGACGTGGCCTCGGATGGTGCCGTTGACGGTGGAATACTCCAGGATGAGGTTGGCATCTTCGCCGAAGGTGCAGTCTTCGAGGGTGAGGCCATCGACATAGCAAAGGAGTTGTTCGCCTGTGAGGTGGCAACGGACGAGACGGATGTTCTTGCCATACCATGCGAGGTATTCGCCGTTCACCTCTGAGTCGTAAATGGTCACGTTCTCTGATTCCCAGAAAGAATCCTTGGAGTTGATGATGGCATTGCGTATCTCGACATTCTTGGCGTATTGGAAGGCGTAGTTCCCCTCTTGGTGATAATTCTCGATGCGGATGTTTTCGGAGTGCATGAAGGCATAGTCGCAGTTGTCGATGCGCACATTCCGCAGTTCGATGTTCTTACAGTCCCACAGATATTGCTCGCCATTCGGGAAGTTGGTGTTCTCCACATAGATACCATCCATTCTGCGGAAGAGCTTGGGAGCCAACACTTCGCAGTCGGTCATGCGGCAGTTCCTCGAATACCACAGACTGCTCCTCGCACTCTCGGCAAAATGGCAGTTGTGGATGCGGAATCCGTCCGTCTCCCAGAACACATATTTCCCCTCGAAGCGACAGGTTTCCGCCTCGATGTTGCTGCTCTCTTTGATGGAGGATTCGCCCACATGTATTGTCACGTTCTCTAATCGGAGGTCGTGGGAGGCATAAAGTGGGCGCTCTCCTCCAAATTCTTGGTCTCTAATTGTTTTCATAAATTGTGTTTGTCTTGATTAATTCCTCTGGAATCTGTCCTGTTGGGGGTGTGCCCTTGATGTTGCTCCAACTCCTTCCTCGCAGTCGCCAAAGGAATGCGAGTCCTCGCCAACAAAGTTCGATGCACATGGCAATCCACACGCCTCGCAGTCCCATCGTCGGTGCCAAGATGAGGGAAAGTGAGAGACGTACCACCCAGATACTTCCTAAGTTCATCAGGCTTGGCACCAAGGTCTTGCCTGAACCTACAAATACGCCGTAGGCCACGATGCTGGCTGCGAACATCGGTTCTGCCCAGGCTTCGATGCGGAGCACTTCTGCCCCCAATTCCACCACGGAGGCGTCTGTGCTGACGAGTCCCATCATCTCTGGAGCGAAGACCCACATCAGAATGCCCATCAGCGCCATGATGACCATGCCCAAAGCGACGGAAATCCAAGCGAAACTCCTCATCAAGTCTTTCCGTCTCGCTCCTAAACTCTGGCCGACCAGCGTGGTGGCAGCCTCCGAGATGCCATAACCAGGCATATAACAGATGCTCTCGATATTGATGCCGAAGGTGTTGGCGGCGATGGCCACCGACCCCAACGGGGCAATGATGCCCGTGATGGCAATCTGTGCTCCACACATCACGCCACGTTCAAGGCTGATGGGCGAGCCTATGATAAAAACTTTCTGTAGTGTCTTCTTGCTCGGAACGTATCGATGGAAATCCCATCGCCCTGACAGTTCCGTGTCGAGCGCAAAACGTAACTGCCTATCCCGTACCGACATGAAATAAAGCATCAGCACCATCGTAATCGCATACCCTAAGAATGTGCCCCAGGCAGCCCCCGCCGTGCCCATGTCCAATATGAAGATGAAGATGTAATTAAAGATCACATCCAGCACACACATCAGCGCATTCAGCAGGCTGGGCACCTTGATATTGCCGCTGCACCGAAGACTTCCTGCCGCCAACATGTTGATGAGCAGTACGGGCATTGCCAATGCCACGATGGTAAAATACTCTGACGCTCCTGCGCATATCTCCTCATTTGCTCCCAACCATATCGGCAGGTAAGGGGCAATGGCGAGACCTATCAGCGTCAGCACCAGACTGAATGAAATTCCTGCAAAGAGCCCTTGTCGGATGATGTTCCTCGCCCCACGCAGATCTTCTCCCCCCACATGATGAGCCACCTGCACAGAGAATCCTGCGGCAAATGCCGAACACAATCCTCCGAACAGCCAAATCGTCGTTGATACCAGTCCCACCGTGGCCGATTCCTTCGTGCCCAAGTGTCCCAGCATCGCCGCATCGATAATCTGCATCGCTACTGACGAAATCTGCGCCACCATGGCTGGCAAACTCAACAGCGCAGTCAGCCGCAACTTCTCGTGCCACGACATGTTCCGTGCTCCCTTTCTGACCAGCGCCAGCAGTTCGTCTTTCGACAGGCTCATCTGTTTTCGCGTATCTCTTTGCGTTTGTTCTCTTTAGCGTCCGTTTCCTGCGTTTTTCCGCAGGGTATCGTTCCTACTTCAGCACCTCTGCAATCGTCTTTTCTATGCCGGCACCTCTCAGGTTCCTCTTCACGATCGTTCCATCAGGACCAAAGAGAATAATCTGAGGAATGCCTGTGATGCCGTAAGCGTCACTTCCAGCCTTTTGAGCGTTCATGATCTGGGGATAAGGAATCTTCATCTGCTCGATGGCCTTCTTCGTGTCCTCTGGCTTGTCCCAAGTGGCCACGCCCAGCACCTCGAACTTGTCGCCCTTGTACTCATTATACACCTTGATCAGATTTGGAATCTCAGCACGGCAAGGACCGCACCAGCTTGCCCAGAAGTCAACGAGCACATACTTGCCCTTGCCCACATAGTCGGACAGCTTTGTCACCTTACCCTCGTATTCAGCCTCGAAATCCTTGAACATCTTTCCCTCGGCAGTTCCCAACTGAACCAACCATTCCTGCTTGGCTTTCTGAATCTGCTCGTTGTTCTTGAAGAAATCGTTCCCATCGACTAACTTGATGAGATCTTCGGTCTTCGTCATATAGGCAAGCAAGTTGGTGATGACGTAAACTCCTGCCTCGTTGGGATTTTCTTTCGCAAAGTCAAAGATAATCTTCGCAGCTTGTTCGTCATCATCATCAGCAACATCCTTAAGCTTCTCCATGAGGGGCTGGAGCATCTTGTCTAATTTGTTCTCTCCAATTTTTGTTGCAGGCACAGCGTCCTGCGCAAAACTTGTTGCAGCCATCATCATCAGAACTGCAAACATCATGAAAATCTTCTTCATTGTCTTTTGAATTTAATGTATATATGAATTATTATCTCTCACCCTAAACCGTCAACTCTCAATTTCAAACTTTCTTAATTCTTAACTCTTAATTCTTAACTCTTAATTGACTTCGTCGAGCTAAAGGTTCTTAACTCTTAATTCTTAATTACGGTCAACTCCTCCCGCAGGCAAGAACTTCAGCCAGAAGTTTTCCATTGTCTTCCGCAGATGCCAGCTTGTGCCTTCTCTCTCGCTGATGCTGTGCGAACGCATGGGGTAAGAAACCTGATAGAACATCTTGCCCTCTTCGATGAGTTTGTTCACCAACATCTCGCAGTTCTGGTAGTGTACGTTGTCATCGCCTGTGCCATGAATCAGAAGCAGGTTGCCCTTCAAGTCCTCAGCGTAGGTGATGGGCGACCCCTTCTCGTAACCTTCTGGATTGTTCTGTGGCGTGTTCATGTAGCGTTCCTGATAGATGGTGTCGTAGAGCCGCTGGTCAGCCACAAAGGCGATGGCGATGCCCGTCTTGAACACTTCTGGATAACGGAACATGCAGTTGAGGGTCTGGCTGCCACCACCACTCCATCCTGTAATGCCGATGCGTTCCGTGTCGATGAACGGATACTGACGAGCCAAGTCGAGGATGCCCTGTGCCTGGTCTTCGCTGGCAAAGGTTCCCACCTCGCCATAGATGCATTTTCTCCATTCCCTGCCACGAGGCGCAGCCGCACCACGATTTTCGATGCTCACGACGATGTAGCCAAGACTCGCTAAATACTGATGCCACGTGTTGCCTGACCATACATCCTGCACCGTCGAGCTGGCAGGCTCGCCATACACGTCGATGATGACAGGATATTTCTTGCTGGCATCGAAGTTGTAAGGCTTGATCATCCAGGCATCCAACATCAGTTCGCCTGACTTCACCTTCACAAACTCCTTCGGATGCACGCCCAATTCGTCAAACTCCTTTTGCACCTTGGTGTTATCCACCAATTGCCTGATGGCCTTGCCCGACGGGAAAGACTGCATCTCCGCTTGGGGTACCGTCCGTGCATTGCTGAACGTGTGAACAGCCCATGTGCAGGTCGGCGACATATTATAACTATGCTGTCCCTTCTGACTGGCATCGCTCACCAGCTCACATTGTCCGTTGCCAAAGAGTTTTGCTCTGTACAGATAGCGCTGTGTGGCATTGTCAGGTGAGGCGATGAAATATACATAGCCGCTCTTCTCGTTCAGCCCCACTAACTCAATCACATCAAAATCACCCTTCGTGATGAGGCTCATCTGCTTGCCATCTGCGCTCACCCTGTACAGGTGTCGCCAGCCGTCTCTTTCGCTCATCCACGTGAAGTATTTGTTCTGACGAAGCCAAGTCACAGCATCATTCGTTTCCACCCACGCCACATCGCTGTCCTCGAAGATGGTCTGCAAGTCATCCTTCCCAATCGTCGCCGTCCACACCTTGTTGGTGTGTTGAGGACGATCCATCTGCTGGATGAACAGTTGGTTTGTGCCTGGCACAAATTCCATCCTTGGCAGGTAGTTGTTCCGTTCGTCGCCAGGAATGGGCAACCAAGTCGTTGTGCCACCATCCACGCTCACATAGCCAATCTTCACAGCGCTGTTCGTCGTACCAGCCTTGGGGTAAGGGAAATGCTGTACGGTGGGGTAGATGCTGTCCACGTTGTTGATGATGTCGAACCAGCCCGTCCCGCTCGTGTTGCTCTGCCAATAGGCGATGTACTTGCCGTCACCGCTCCATCTGAATCCATCCCTGCAATCAAACTCCTCCTCATACACCCAGTCGAACGTGCCGTTCACAATCGTGTCGTTTCCGTCCGTCGTGATGGCCTTGTAGGTCTTCGTGGCCAAGTCTTCCACATAGATATTGTTCTTGCTCACATACGCCACCTTGTTTCCGTCGGGCGAGAACTTGGCGAACATCAGGCTGCTCTCGGGCAATCCCTTTCCCAACTGATGTGCCACTCC
>JBGUMY010000309.1:0-3550 GCA_045117095.1 Bacteroidaceae bacterium
CAGGTCTTGAACTGATAGGTGTGCTTGCTGCGGTTGTTGCGGTCAGTATAGTTGTCCTCTGGACGGAAGTGTACAGCAGAAGCCGCCATCTGGTCAGGCGCCACAAACACCAGACCCTTACCTTCGCTGTTGGTCAGCGACATCCAACGTACCTCCTGCTTGGTGCCATGTTCCTGAGGCAGGATATAATCCTCACGCTGATCAGTGACTGTGCTCTGATAGATGGCAGGCAGACAAGCTTCCTTACGGTCACGATAGCTGTCCCAAGGACCTCTACCAAACCAAGCAAGTTGTTCCATTTCAGCAGGCATCTCCAAACGGAATCCCAATTTGGGGATAATGCTACCTGTGTTGGACGGGCTAATGAAGGAGTTGACCATCAACACGCCATCCGCACATACCAAGAAGTGGAGTTGCACATCGAAGTAAGTGCCGTTCTGACCCGTATATCTGCTGTTAAGGGTGAGCGTGACGGTCTTTCCGTCCTCGGTCTTCGTGCATTCAGCTCCTGTACCCTTCACCGTCAGTTTCCTGAGTCCCATATTGTCCCAAGTGCCCGACTGACGACCATCGTTGTCAGTTGGCAAACGGAAAGCATTCAAAGCCAGCGGTTTGTTGATCATCTGAACACCATCGTATGTATAGCCAGTCAGCGTTCCTGAAGTCTTGTTGAAGGTAGCCTTGAAGAGTGAGTTAGACACAGTAACAATAGCAGCACCTTCCTCGACTGTCAATGCCTCGAAATGATCCTTCGCAGAGAGGTCATACATCTCTTTCTTCGCTTCCTTCACCGACATTTTCTCTTCTGCCACCACATAGCCAGCGTCTGCCCACAGGGTCGCCGCTTTCTGGGTAACGACAAAATGGATGAAAGCTTCTTCATCGGCAGCCACACCATCCACAGCGGCCATATCAAGGGTCACAACAGTACTGTCGTTCGCAGCCACTTCTGTGTTGATGGAACCTGTTGAGAGCACCTTACCCTCTTCATCTTCTATTTGATAAGCAACATTGTAAGTCGTGCTGGGCAGGAACGCCATCTTGTTCTTCACCAAGAACTGGTTCTTCTTTCCTTTCACCGCCTTGAACTCTAAAGGCTGATATACCTTCTTCGTGTTGTACGACTTAGAGGTCAGGCTCCAGTCAGGACGAACAAGGCCATTGATGCAGAAGTTACCATCGTTGGGGTTATCGCCAAAGTCACCTCCATAAGCCAAATACTCTTTGCCCGTCGAGCTCTTGGTCAACAAACCTTGATCCTTGAAGTCCCAAATGAATTCACCCGTCAAGCAGGGGTATTTCTCATAGAGGTCGAACATATCACGCACATTACCCATCGAGTTACCCATCGAGTGGCTGTTCTCACACTGGATGTGAGGCTTCTGACCTGTCTTGCCCTTACGTGAAGCACCTATATTTTCGATAGTCTCATAACTACCATACATGGTCGAACTGACATCGGCATAGTCGCTGTTGCCCTCATAGTGGGTCAGACGAGTCTTGTCAAGTGCCTTGATGGCATTAGCGACATACTGGAAGTTATTGCCGTTACCTGATTCGTTACCAAACGACCAAATGAAGATGCAAACGTGGTTGCGCATCCACTTCACGTGGTTCTGCGAACGCTCCACCATCGCTGGACGGAACGCCTCTTTAGAGGAAAGCCCCATGTTGGCGTGACACTCCACATTGGCCTCTGCCAACACATATAATCCATATTTGTCGCACAGATCGTAGAACACTGGATCGTTGGGATAGTGGGAAGTACGCACGGCATTGATATTCAGCCGCTTCATCGTTTTGATATCCTCCTCAATCTCCTCAGCCGTAATGGCACGCCCATTCACAGGCGAGAAGTCGTGACGATTCACACCATGAAAGACCATACGTTTACCATTGATGATGAGCGCACCATCACTACGGATGCCTACCTCACGGAAGCCCACCTTACCACCTCGAATATCAACGACATTGCCCTTCTTGTCCTTCAGAGTCAGCACCAAATCGTAGAGGTTCGGAGTCTCAGCACTCCACTTCAGAGGGTTCTTCACCTCCATATCGAGGCTCAGCTCAGCAAAAGAAGCAGAAGATGTAGGACTTTGAACTTGTGAAGAGGTCTGGGCAATCACCTTGCTGCCATCCATGATTTTAGCCTCAATCTGTCCTTCTGATATCAGATGGGAGTTTTCAACTCTCACTTTCACATTTGCCTTTGCATCTGTGTAAGTGGCATCGAGGTCTGTCGTGAAGAAATAGTCACGAATCTGGCTCTTGGGGGCAGCCCACAAGAAGCAATGGCGATGAATACCAGTGAGACGCCAATAGTCCTGACACTCCAAGAAGGAGCCGCTGGTGAAACGATACACCTGCAAGGCAATGGTGTTCTCACCTGTGGTCAGATAATCAGTAATATTGAACTCAGAAGGGAGATAGGAGTCCTCTGAGTAACCCACACGCTTGCCATTCACCCAAAGGTAGTAGCCATGACCAACGCTGTTAAAGCGCACATAAACATCACGATCTTTCCATTCCTTGGGCACAGTGAAAGTCTTTCGGTACGTACCCACAGGGTTAGTCATGTCGCCCTTATAAGTGAACCACCCTGGACGATCAGCCATCACGCTCCACGTCGATTCGTTGTAGGAAAAAGGATAAGCCACATTGCAATAGAGCGGTTTGTCCCAGTTCTTGCCATGATTCAACCCCCAAACCTGCCAACTTGAAGGCACATCGATGTCTGTCCACGCAGCGTCATCATAGTCCTTGGCACACTGAGCATTTTGCACTAAGTTTGGGTTCTTTACCCAATTGAACTTCCACGTGCCGTCCAACGACTGATAATAAGGCGACACGGCCATATCATTTTTTACCACATCGGCCTCGCTTGCCATCGGGATGGCCAGGGTGTGAGCCGCCTCACGGTTCACACTCGTCACTTTCACATCATCCCATTCCTTACCTGTTTGCGCCCAAACAGCGACTGCGCCCATGCCCACACATAATGCCAATGTCCATAAGCGTCGCCACTCACAAATTTGCTTTTTCTTTTCCATCAGTAATACGTATTTGATTGATTTGATTAGGTTTTCGGCACAAAGGTACGGAATCTTTTCCGAATCGCCATAAGAATATCTGAAAAAACGCACTTCTTAACCCCCATCGATGACGATGACACTGATGACACCGACTTATTTTTGTCATCTTCTATCGCCACCTACTTACTTAGCCGAAGTAAACAGCCTGCTTAGTCGGAGTAAGCAGGCTGTTTAGTCGGAGTAAATGCCCTTCCCAGCAGAAGGGGCTTTTAGAGATACTTCACCCAAGCGAAAGGACGCCTATGGCGAAGATACTGGAAGTCACGTTCGTAGGCGAAGGCCTCACGCTCGAAAGAGATGGAGCGATAAGCACGATCTGCATTTCCGCGACATTGAATCAGGCGCACCAAGTATTCCATCACATAGAGCGTGTAGAAGACAAGATAGGTGAGTTCCCACTGCTGATAAGTGTGAATCATTTCGTGATTCACCTCATGGGGCAAGAACTTTCCCCA
>JBGUMY010000310.1:0-16358 GCA_045117095.1 Bacteroidaceae bacterium
AAATACACAAATGCGATGGCCGCAAACAAGACGACGCAACAAACGTCGGGCAAAATCTTCTTCCAATTAAATGTCATATATTCCTTATAATAATTAACGAAAGAAGGCTTCATCAGCCTCTTTCCATGATTGATCAACGACCCAATAATCGTTTATATTCCGCTGCTGACAAGTAGTAATATTCGTTATCATCCCCATATCCACTGCTCCTATTGGTGGTGGTCGACTTGTGCAGGATGTAGTTACCATGCGCATCCACACCAATCGTTTCGCTGTACAAGCGCTTACGGTCAACCACAATATCGGCAATCTTCTTATAACTCAGACGGCCGTTTGTCACAATTTTCTTCATAATAGATTACATATTTGCTTTGATTCGGCTACAAAGGTATGGATAAAATCCGAATTAAATGCTCACCTTATAAAAAAAATATAATTCGTGCCGATTGACCGATAAATTTTTCGTACCTTTGCCACAAAATTAAGCAAAACTATGGCAGAAAATAAAGTCAGGGTGCGCTTTGCACCCAGTCCTACAGGACCTCTTCATATTGGTGGTGTACGCACTGCCCTCTACAATTACCTCTTCGCAAAACAACATGGTGGCGACCTCATCTTCCGCATCGAAGATACAGACTCCACCCGTCTTGTGCCAGGGGCAGAACAATACATCATTGATTCTTTCAAATGGCTTGGCATCAAGTTCGACGAAGGTGTCAGCTTCGGAGGTAACTACGGGCCTTATCGTCAGAGCGAGCGCAGAGACATCTATCAGAAATATGTGCAGGTGTTGCTTGATAATGACAAGGCCTACTACGCTTTCGACACCCCAGAGGAACTGAACAAGAAGCGTGAAGAGGTGGAAAACTTCCAGTATGACGCTTCCACACGTGATCAGATGCGCAATTCTTTCACCATGTCCAAGGAGGAAGTGGAAAGACGCATCGCCAATGGTGAACAGTATGTGGTGCGCTTCAAGATTGAGCCAGGCAGAGATGTGGTAGTGCAAGACCTCATTCGTGGGGAGGTGACCATCAACTCATCCATTCTCGATGACAAGGTGCTCTACAAGAGTGCTGACCAACTGCCAACCTATCACTTGGCGAACATTGTTGATGACCACCTGATGGAGGTGACGCACGTGATTCGTGGTGAGGAATGGTTGCCAAGCGCTCCCCTCCATGTGTTGCTCTATGAGGCTTTTGGATGGGCTGACACAATGCCCGAATTCGCTCACCTGCCTCTGCTGCTGAAACCCATCGGCAATGGTAAACTCTCCAAGCGAGATGGCGACAAGTTGGGTTTCCCTGTCTTCCCTCTCGAATGGCACGATCCCAAAAGCGGTGAGACATCCATGGGTTATCGCGAAAAGGGTTACCTGCCAGAGGCTGTGATCAACTTTTTGGCACTCTTAGGTTGGAATCCAGGCAACGACCAAGAACTGATGACCTTGGACGAGATGGTGAAGTTGTTCGACCTCTCTAAGTGCTCCAAGAATGGTGCGAAATTCGACTATGTGAAGGCTGCTTGGTTCAACCATCAGTACCTCATCCAACGTCCTGATGCTGATTGGTGTCCAGCCTTCGACAAGGTGCTGAAGGAGAATGGCATCGAAGCTACCGCTGAACAAGAAGCGGAGGTTGTGAGGATGATGAAGATGAAGGTCATCGAATATACCGATGGACAGGGCAACAAGAAGAAGCGCAACATCTCTTTCCCCAGCGACCTGTGGCCACTCACGAAGTTCTTCTTTGTGGCTCCAACAGCATTTGACAAGGAAGGGGACAAGTTCATCCGCAAGAATTGGAACGAGAACACAGCCAACGATATGACACAGATGATGAAGGTGTTGGAAGGCATCAACGACTGGAGCGTGGAAGGTCAGAAAGCCATCATTGACCCATGGACGGAAGAGACTGGCATCAAACCTTGGAACGCATGGCGTGTGGCACTCGTTGGCACAGGTCAAGGACCTGACATGTATGAACTCTCAGCTTTCTTAGGCAAAAAAGAAGTCATCAAACGCATGAAGTTCGCGATTCAAACGCTCGGCTGATGTACACAATAGGAATATATATCTTTGTATTGGGCATGCTGATTGCCGCTCTCTTCCACAAGAAGGCACGTAAGATGGTGGTGGGCATCAGTCAGACCTACATTCTCTTGCATCGTCACATCAAAAAGACGGATCGCGTGGTGTGGTTCCATGCTGCTTCGTTGGGTGAGTTTGAGCAAGGCAGACCACTCATGGAACGTCTGCATGTGGAATGTCCTGAATACAAGATTCTGCTTACTTTCTTCTCACCTTCAGGGTATGAGGTGAGAAAGGATTATGAAGGGGCAGACCTCGTGTGTTACCTTCCTTTTGACACACCTGGCAACGCTCTCTCTTTCCTGCGTCTGGCACACCCAGAAATTGCCATTTTCATCAAGTATGAGTTCTGGACAAACTATCTAACCACCTGCCGCTACAAAGGCATTAAGACCTATAGCGTGAGCAGTATCTTCCGCCCAGACCAATACTTCTTCAAGTGGCATTTCTTCGGCAAATACCCTACTCTCAAGCCTCTCAGACAGTTCGACCACCTCTTTGTGCAGAATGAAAGTTCCAAGCAACTGCTCGCTAAATATGGCATCACAAATGTGACAGTAGTGGGTGACACCCGATTGGATCGTGTGATTGCCATCAAGGATGCAGCAGCCCCACTCCCATTGGTGGAACAGTTTGCAGGCGATGCTCCTTGCTTCATCGCAGGCTCTTCATGGGGACCCGATGAGGAAATTTACATTCCTTACTTCGCCAAGCACAAGGATTGGAAACTCATCATCGCACCACACGTCATCAGCGAAAGCCACTTGAGGGACATTGAGAAACTGTTGGAAGACAATGGTTTCACATCTGTAAGATACACAGCTTTGGAACAAGGCGCATGCCCTCTCCCGTCTGGAACTGGAGGGTCTGCCCTCATTATCAACTGCTTTGGCAAACTTTCTTCCATCTATCGTTATGGCAAAGTGGCTTTGGTGGGTGGTGGTTTTGGCGTAGGCATCCACAATGTGCCTGAGGCTGCGGTCTATGGCATTCCTGTTCTCTTTGGTCCCAACAATCAAAAGTTCCGTGAAGCACAGGCACTCAAGGCTTGTGGAGGTTCATTCGAATATCAGGATGATGCATCCTTCGCCGCCCTGATGGATAACTTCATCAACCATCCTGAAGCGCTTCAGAAGGCTGGTGAAGCCGCTGGTGGTTACATCAATGCCAATGCTGGTGCAGCAGACAAGTGCTTTAATGCCATCTTCCTTTCTGCATGAAATATTCCGACCTTTTCATCGACTTTGACGATACGCTCTACGACACCCACGGCAATGCCTTGATTGCATTGGATGAACTCTATGAGTATCTGCATCTCGACCAATATTTCGAAGACCCCAAGGTGTTCCATGATGACTACTGGAACACGAATATCAGGCTCTGGACACAATACGCAAAGGGAGAGATTGAACGTGATTTCCTCATTGTGGAACGTTTCCGCCATCCATTGAGTCTTGGGAAAGGGCTGAATCCGACTGCAGAATATTGCCGACAAGTCAGCGACAAGTTCCTCTCGCTTTGTGCCGTGAAACCTGGTCTGGTCGAGGGCGCCAAAGAGTTGATGGATTACCTTAGAGGCAAAGGCTATCGGATGCACATGTGCAGTAACGGATTTCATGAGGTGCAGTACAAGAAACTCCATTCTTGCGGACTCTTTGACTACTTCGACACCATCATCCTCAGCGAAGATGCTGGAGCCAATAAACCCTCTCCCCTATTCTTCTCATACGCCCTCGAACAATCCCAAGCGTCGAAGGCGACCACCATCATGATTGGCGACAACTTCAACACAGACATTTTGGGCGCAAAAAGGGCTGGGTTCGACACGATTTACTTCAATCGCTTTCCTGAATACCCAGCCTCTGAACCTGTCACACACGAGGTGCATCACCTGCGTGACATTATGAAAATTCTTTGAACTTACTTCCTTACTTTCTTCAACAATGCTTTTGAAGCCTCAACGGGCGATGAATCAGCCATCAGATACCAGCGAACTGTCCAACTGAGTGATTCTCCTGGTTCCAGTTCTGTATAGGCTCCTTGGCTTTCCAACTCAATGTAGGTCTTACCTCGATTCACATACACCTGAATCTCAGCTTCGCCTGGAGCAGGTTGAGAAGCGTCCAAATCTTGGAACTTCTTTACCAGCAACAGCCCTTCATTCTTATAAGCCAACCAACCTTTGCCATCAGCATTGATTTTGCGATTGTCATTGGCTTCGTCTGACAGATAAAAAGCAGCTCCATCAACAGACTTGAAGTCCATCAAACCAGCAGGAGTGATGTTATCGACAGACGCATCGAAGAAGATAAGACCTCCTTCATTCTTCACTCGAGTGATTTCCCAAGGTGCCACCTTTCGTGTCTCTTCTGCCTCGTTGATGATGGAATAAGTCACTACAAAAGCTTTGTCCTTGGGGTCAGCAACGAATTCTTTGCGGATACGATACTTCAGACGAGGTGACACCTGACTCGTCATCACCAGCGAACCTTCCTTTTCCTCTACAGTATAGGGCATCTTGTCATACTCCTGCACAGGAGGCCAGTTCCATTCCTTCTGAGGACTCGTCCAAAACGTGCTTCCAAAAGCTTCACGCATCGGAGACTGCGAAATCACCTCGGCTTCCCCACACTTGTACGACAAAATCTTGCCACCAGCAGAAGCATCGATGGTCATCGACACATCACCCATAGTCAAAGTGTACAAGGATTCACCCTGACGCTTGTAGAAAGTCTCTTGGGCATAGGTGTAACCCAAGTTCAATGCGGTAAATAATACCACAGATGCAATCATTTTCTTCATCTTGTATTCCTTTTTTTGATATTTTGTCTTTCTATGATAAATGTTCACATTCCATAAGCTCCGCTTCTTTGGGGAGTTGGAGAGGTAAAAGCGATGCAAAGGTATAGAAAAAAGTCAGAAAAGGCTAAAAAAAGAGAGGGAAAACACAAAAATATAACATTTTTGTTTGTAACAACAATAATTTGCCCTATCTTTGTAACGTATTAACAAATACATATTTTTTCCAACGTTAACGCAAGAGAGATGAGCAAGTTCAAGAAATTCTTATCGCCCATGAAAAAGAGGAAAGGACTGCTGATTATCATTACAGCTGCCCTATTGCTTGAACTGCTTTCGGGCGTACAATACTATTACACCCACAGCCTGATGGAAGATGAGCTGGAGAAGCGTGCCGAAATGGAACTGACGACGAAGGCTATCCTCATCAAGAACACGCTCAATTCTGCCGAAGACATTCTGAAGAATCACATCTGGGACATTCGAGAAAACCTCTCGCAACCAGACTCCGTGATTGAGGCTGTTGGACGTATGATCAAACTCAGCCGATGTCTGCAAGGGGGTGCAGTAGGGTTCGAACCATATTATTACCCTGAAAAAGGTCGATTGTTTGAGCCTTACGCTCGCAAAGAGGGGGACTCCATCGTGAAAAAACAAATAGGTGGCGACAGCCACAACTATCTCGAAGGGGTTTTCTACCAGCAGACCATCAAGGGAAACAAAGAGATATGGATTAAGCCCTATGAGGACAAAGAAGGTGCCCAAACGAAAGTCATCACCTACGTTGGACCTCTTTACGACAAATCAAATAAGTTGGCAGGTGTAGCTGGCATTGACGTATCATTAGAATGGCTGAGAGACACCATCAACTATCGCCACATCTATTCCTCATCGTTCGTTATGCTGCTCACTGAGGACGGAGAACCTATCATCCTTCCCTCTGAGAGCCAAGCCAGCAGGGAGAAAACATCACACATCATCAGCCTTATCAACGACAGCACAGTGGCTCGTGAACGAAGTCAAAGTGGACGAAGCACGCTCATTTATTTCAACGATGGTCAACGCGATGGCACCATCTTCTATGCAAACATGAAAGGTCAACCTAAATGGCAAATTGCTGTCGTATGCTACGATGACGAAGTATATGCCTCTCTGCTGCAACTGCGGATTTGGTTCCTGCTACTGATGGTGGTGGCGTTTGGAATCCTCATCTATATGATTGCCAGTTTTGCCCAAGGAGAAAAGGAACTATATGAAAAAACAATGGAGCAGGAGCGTATCACAGGAGAATTGCACATTGCCAACAGAATACAACAAGCCCTGCTCCCTGCCGATGATTCCACTATGAAGGGCATCACTGATATTAGTGTGGATGGTAGGCTCATTCCAGCCAAAGCGGTTGGTGGCGACCTCTACAATGCCTTTGTGCGCGATGACAAACTTTTCTTCTGCATCGGTGACGTGAGCGGTAAGGGAATACCTGCCGCCCTCATCATGGCCATCACGCAGGTACTTTTCCGTCATATCGCTTCACAGGAAAGTAATCCTGCACACATCATGAGCCACCTCAACAAGAGCGCCTGCCGCAATAACAAAGCCAACATTTTCGCAACGCTGTTCATTGGTGTACTGGATATCCCAACAGGGCATTTGCGCTATTGCAACGCTGGCCATGAGATACCCATCATGTACCATCCACAGTGGAGCCCCAAACATCAGCTTATTGAGGCAAAACCCAATTTGCCAATAGGAATCTTCCACGACTTCAACTACGAGATGCAGAAGATGGTCATGGAACCTGGCTCTACATTATTTTTATATACAGACGGCCTGACTGAAGCACGAAATGCAGAGCATCAACTTTTCGGCAGAGAACGTGTCCTGAAGATGATGGCAGACATAAATACAGCAGCCCCCACCCAGATGATCAATGCAGTCATAGCCCAGGTGGAACATTATACAAAAGATGCCGAACAAAGCGATGATCTGACCTTGCTCGCTATTAATTTTTCACCCGTGAAGGAACAATATCTCCTCGTCGAGGAACTGACCCTGCAAAACGACGTGAAAGAAGTGACGAAGCTAAGTGCCTTTATCAAACAGGTGATGGGGCGTCTGAACATTGAAAAGCCTATAGCCAACAAACTACGACTCGCCTTAGAGGAAGCTGTAGTGAACGTGATAGAATACGCCTATCCTGCTGGTACTACAGGCGAGGTGAACATCCGCGTAACCTTCAACGGCCATCGACTGAGATTCATTATCAAAGACTCAGGCGTAGCCTTTGACCCTACTGAAGCCTCCATCGCTGACACGACCCTCTCGGCAAAGGAACGTCGCGTCGGAGGTCTGGGCATCTTGCTCGTACGCGAACTGATGGATTCCATCAATTACGAACGGACAGATGGCAAGAACGTGCTTACACTGACCAAAAACATTCAACAACCATAAAATCATCAGACAATGACAACAAGTATTCAGAAATTAGAGGACAAGTTCCTTGTAACCATTGAAGGCGAACTCGACACAGCAGCAGCCGAAGAAGTAGAGCAGAAACTTCAACCGCTTTATAACAGTAATGGACTCGATGTCATCATCGAATGTGCAGGACTGGAATACATCGCATCAAGCGGTCTGCGTATCCTCATCAGCATCCTCAAAGGAGCCATTGCAGGAGGCAGCAAGGTGACACTCAAAAACCTGAACGACGACATCAAAGACGTTTTCCGACTCACAGGATTCATCAATCTCTTTGAAATCGTATGAACAAAACACTTGCCCTTACATACCTGCTTATCACTTCAACTGTAGCAGTAGCACAAACCTCTTCCACAGAGAAAGTCGATGGCAATAACCACCTCGACGTGAGTCTACAAATGCTCGGACACGGAGAGATGCGATTGGGAGGCTTTGACTCTTCAGAAGGCGAAACCTCCAATCATAACGACAGAGCCTATTTTCTCATGCAACGTTCACGCATGACGATAGATTACAAACGTCCCAATCTCGAGGCAAAAGTCACAGCCCAACATTCGGGAGTGTGGGGGCAGAAAGGAAAAGGAAGTTTCAACCTCTATGAAGCATGGGCAAAACTGAGCACAAACTTCGGTCTATTTGCCCAGATTGGACGTCAAGCTCTATCGTATGATGACGAGCGCATCATCGGCCCCAACGATTGGGCAATGGCTGCTCTCTCCCATGATGTTTTCAGAGGAGGCTACGAAGGACATGGGCACAAGGCTCACATCATTCTCGCCTATAATCAAAATGCAGAAAACACTTATGGTGGCACATATTACACAAATGGCGATCAGCCCTACAAGACCATGCACACAATATGGTACCACTACGATGTGCCCAGATTTCCATTGGGAGCCTCTCTGCTGTTCATGAACATCGGCATGCAGGGTGGCACAAAGGATGGAACATACAGTGATGAACCCCACACTCGCTTCCAGCAATTACTCGGAGGCTATATTTCCTTCAATCCAGGAAAATTGAAGACTGAAGCCTCCTACTATCGACAAATGGGACACAACGAGGACAATATCAAAATCGATGCATGGATGGTCAGCGCCAAAGCCCAATACCAATTCAGCCGGCAAGTAAATGCATTCATAGGGTATGACTATCTGAGTGGCGACAAGAACTTCGCCGTTCCAGGTCAAGGCATGATTGGATTGGTGCGCCACGAAACTATCAAAGGATTCAATCCTATCTATGGTTCTCACCATAAATTCTATGGCATGATGGACTTTTTCTACGTCAGCACCTACCTTAATGGATTTACACCAGGTCTCCAGAATCTCTATGCTGGAGCTTCCTACAGTCCTATCAAGGAACTGAATATGAAAATGTCTTATCATTACATGGCCACAGCCACACAGTTGAATGCCATCAATAGCACCTTAGGACATAACATCGACTTCGAGGCGTCCTATCAAGTGATGAAGGACGTCAAGCTCTCGCTCGGATACTCTTTCATGACAGGTACTGAGAGTATGAAGAAATTGAAGCGTGCCGACAGCAGGAGCCACCTCAGTTGGGGCTGGTTCTCTTTGAACATCTCGCCTCATCTCTTCTCAACGAAATGGTAAATGAAAGAGAAATAAGGGGGAAAGTTCCCAACACACAACTTTCCCCCCTGATAACCTGAAATCTCTACATCTTCGTCAAACGGATGACACGGCTGGCGAACTGACCACCAAGTGTAGCGTCAATACCTGTTTCCATGAGGAACTTGCCTGAGAAGGTCTTACCCTCAAAATAACGGCTCCGCTCACTGCCCTCAAATTCATTGAGGCGATAAGTGGCATTGGGATCAAGACCTGCCATGTGCCAGCGAGGGGTTTCCAAACCGATGTAGTTCTCAAACTTGTAGCAGAAGAACACAGCCTCGCTCTTGTCCTCAGTGACGAACATCTCACTACAAAAACCCTTGTTCTCGTAAGGTGAAAGCAGACGATAGAGATCACCTAACTGCACGATGGGACGTATCTCTTTATAAAATGCCACAGCCTTCTTGGCATACTCTCGCTCACGATCATTAAGATCGCTGGGCTTCATCTCCATACCTAAACGACCTGTCATCGCCACATCGAAACGGAACTTCAGAGGAATCACACGACCCGTCTGATGGTTAGGCGAGGCACTTACATGTTGAGCCATCGCCATTGGTGGGAAGAAGTGACTGGTGCCCCATTGGATGAAGAGGCGCTGCTGGGCATCTGTATCGTCACTCACCCAAAACTCATCGAAATAAGGCATTGCCCCCCAGTTCACACGACCACCACCACTGGAACACAGTTGAATGACGAGGTCTGGATGGGCTTTTCTGATACGTTCCAAAGCCGAACGAAGTCCCAAGTGATAATCCACAAAGAGGTGGCTCTGCTTGTCGGCCGTGAGATAGCTGCTGCCAAAGTTCTGCATCGACATATTGCAGTCCCACTTGATATAGTGGAGCGTAGGGTTCTCTTTCACCAAATTATCAACGATACTGACTACGAAGTCCTGCACCTTGGGATTTGAGAGGTCAAGCACCAGCTGCGTGCCACCACGTCCCCTCGAGAGTTCACGAGTAGGATGAGCCACCACCCAATCAGGATGCGCCTCGAAAAGTTCGCTCTTGCTGTTGGTCATCTCTGGCTCAATCCAGATGCCGAACTTCAACCCACGATTTTCTGCAGCCTTCACCAAAGCAGGCACACCATTGGGCAGTTTCTGCGTGTCAGTCATCCAATCGCCCAAACCTTGTGTGTCATCCGTTCGACGATACTTGCGACCAAACCAACCGTCATCCACCACAAAAAGTTCTCCACCCAGTTCCTTGATGCCATCCATCATCTGCTCACACACCTCTTGATTGACGTTCATATAGACACCTTCCCAAGAGTTCAGCAAGATCTCACGCAAAGTCTTACCGTTATGCAGTTGGCCATTGCGCCCCCAACGGTGGAAGGCACGGCTCACACCACCCTTGCCCTCTTCGCTATAAGTCAAAGCCAATATGGGGGTCTCGAACGATTCGCCAGGCTTTAGGGTATAGGCCGTATGGAGGTCATCAATACCTGCCAAAAGCGTATGTCGATGTTTTCCACGCGTTTCGATGCGCAGTTTATAGTTACCCGTCCAACAGAGGGCTGCACCAATCACACGTCCACTATTCTCTTGAGGTTTACCATCGAGCGAAATCATCACCTCAGCACGATCATCCATCGCTGTACGCACACCATCGTGATTAACAATCGTCTTCAGACCTGCAGTCAGCGGCTCTTCTGTCATGCCAGCCTCCTGGCCCCATGCTCCATGAAAGTGGGTCAGCCAAGCACCTTCCTGACGAAATGTCATCACACCACTGGCATACTGCTCCAACTTGATGGGCTTCTTCTCACCATTGCGAATCACCGTCCATGTCTCAATTACATCGCTCTTGTCATTGGCCTTATAGTAGAGATCTACAAAGAAATCATACTTCTTGTCCTTCAACGAAATAATTGTCTCATCACCTTTCTGCTGACAACCCGTCACAACCAGTTCTGTACTCATATTGCCATCTGCATGGGTCACGCTCAACGCTGTTTCATCAATACTGTTGCGTCCAAAGGCAGGATAAGCGTCACCACTCAAACTCATGGCATCGTACACCTCATGCACCTGCTCTGGTTTGATGTACGAACCATAATAATGAATACGAGGAGTCTGACCCTCGTTTGCAGCGAGCATCAGCGTTGTCTTTGGTGTGTTCACCAACACATCCTTGGCACTGGCACTTAGGCTCAGCGTCAAAGCAATCACAGGAATCAGAAAGTGTTTCATATCATTCTAAAATTATTGTTCAGGTGAATTAATAGTATCCCTATCAAAGTTTCGACTACAAAGGTACGAATAATCCCAATAAAAGAGTAAAAAAATGCTTATTTTCTTTTCTAAATGTAGTCTTTTTATCTAATTATTGCTACCTTTGCGGCAGAATCACAAAAACAAACATGATAAGAATCCTGATTGTCATTCTCACTTTTGCAGGACACGCATCTGTTCTTCGGGCAGGAAACTGGATGAGCAAACTACCTGATGATACGTATGTGGCAGCACTCTCCATTCCTGGTGCTCATGATGCAGCGACAGGATATGGGTTCAGTGGGTGGTTAGGAATGTTCGGCAATCGATACGCTCGCACTCAAGACATCGACATCTCCCAACAATGGCACATCGGCGTGAGAGCCTTCGACTTGCGTCCCAGCGTCTATAAAAACTACATCAATATCCATCATGGCATCATGCCCACCAAGATGCGATTCGACCACGCCTTGCAACTCTTGTGCGATTCGCTACAAACTCATCCCTCTGAGTTTGTCATCATCCACATGCTCCATGCTGCCGATGGAGACAAAGTGAAAGACGTTTACAACACACGCATTCAACAATTACTCAGAGAGGACCGATTCAAACGCTTCCTTATAGATTTTCGCCCAGACCTCAAAGTCTGCGACATGCGTGGGAAAATCCTCATCCTCAGTCGTGACACCTATAGCGAAGAACCTATCGGAGGCATCTTCAAGAATTGGACGGGCAGCCTCAACTGGCAACGTCAAACTGCTGGAATCATCCTTGGTTCTCATGGCACAAGAGGAAAATTCTATGTGCAGGACTTTTCTGCCACCCACTTCACAAACGGTGTAACCCTCAAAGTCAATGCCATCACCCAGATGTTGGACAGCAGTACCCACATGAACTATTCTGACCCACAACACATCGTTTGGGTCTTCAACTTCGCCTCAGCTTATTCCAAAGTAGAATCCCTCTTCGGCAGGAAAATCTCACTCAGCAACGGTTATCGCGACAATGCCAACCATACTCACGAAGCCATCCTCAATTATTTCGCCACCCACCCCGCTGGCCCCACTGGCATCATCCTCATGGACTTCGCCGGCGTTGACCATAGCAACGGCTACTCCACGCGAGGCGCTGAACTCGTCCAAGCCATCATCAATAACAACTTCCGATACCTCACCTCTAAGATATTTTCTTAACATTAACAACACAATCTTAACAACACAATCTTTTAAAAACTAACATTATGAGCAATCCACTTTTCAACATCCAGTACGGCCTGTTCGTCATCACCACATGCGATAACGGACGCGACAACGGCTGTATCAGCAACACTGTGGCACAGGTCACAGCACAACCCAACCGCATCTCTGTGGCTCTGAACAAGGGCAACCTGACCACAGAACTCATTCAACGTTCTGGACGCTTCACAGCCTCCATCATCAGTGAGGCAGCCGATTTCGAATTGTTCAAGCACTTTGGATTCCAAAGCGGACGCACAGTCGATAAGTTTGCCGACTTCAAAGACTGCCGTCGCGTTAGCAACGGCACGATGGTCATCACACGCGGCACCAACACTTTCCTTTCAGCCGATGTGGAGCAAGCCATCGACTTAGGCACACACATGCTTTTCATCGGTCTCGTCACTGAGATGGAAACACTTACCGACGTACCCTCAGCCACGTATAACTTCTACCAAGAGCACATCAAGCCGAAGCCCCAGCCCATTGGCAAAACCGCTGAAGGAAAAACCATCTGGCGCTGCAGCATCTGCGGTTATGAGTACGTGGGTGAAGAATTGCCCGAAGATTTCATCTGCCCCATCTGCAAACATCCTGCGTCAGACTTCGTGAAAGTCGTCGCTGAAGCGGAGAATACTCCTACTGCCAACAAATATTCTGGCACACGGACAGAAAAGAACCTCGAAACCGCCTTTGCCGGCGAATCGATGGCCCGCAACAAGTACACCTACTACGCTTCCGTAGCCAAAAAGAACGGCTACGAGCAGATTGCCGCCCTCTTCCTGAAGACTGCCGAAAATGAGAAAGAACACGCAAAGTTGTGGTTTAAGCATCTTGGAGGACTTGGCCAAACAGCCGAGAATCTGCTGCATGCCGCCGAGGGCGAGAACTACGAGTGGACTGACATGTACGACACCTTTGCCCGTGAGGCCGATGAGGAAGGTTTCCACGAGTTGGCCGAGCAGTTCCGAGGTGTGGCAGCCATCGAGAAGCACCATGAGGAACGTTATCGCGCTCTGCTGCACAACGTGGAGGCTTCTGAAGTCTTCCGCAAGAGTGGTGTCAGCATCTGGGAGTGCCGTAACTGTGGTCACATCGTTGTCGGCACTGAAGCCCCCACCGTATGCCCTGTATGCTCCCATCCTCAAGCGTACTTCGAAATAAATGCGGAGAATTATTAAGGCAGAATAAGCACATAGAAAACATGAGCCCATAAAAAGCAAATGGCGTGTAACTCATTGAGCTACACGCCATTTGATAGTGTTTTGTTATGTCTTTACTTATGCGTCTCATTTAACTTCCTCAAAATCGACATAAGTGCCCTCGTTGTCTCCAAACACTTTGCCTTCACTTTGGGAATCACTCCCTGATTTTTTACTATTATTATTATATGTGTGAGAAGAGCGGCTGGAGGATGACGTTTTGGCAGTACGTTTGTGCGCGCTTTGCTTGCCTTTGCCAGAGAAAAGGCGATAGATGGCTTTGAGATTGCCAAAACCGCCAACCAATCGGCTCATCAGATAGATACCGATGCCGATGAAGACCAGCGCTATGAAAACTATTGTAAATAAAGCAGTTAAGAATGCTGACATATTCGTGTCGGTCGTTTTTGAATAAGGAAGTTCGTTCTTCCTTACTCTTCATCTTTGGGCAAATATGATGCCACAATCGACAGCACGACATAAAGTCCGATGCTGGCAGCTGCACCACGAGACAATCCCATCATCACACCATCATTGCTGAGGAATGCACCTGTTACCAACATCACAACAGTTAGCACAAGGAAGACAATCTTCATTTTGTCCTTAGACCAAGAAAGTTTCCCTTTGAAGGCAAACATCGGCACTTCACATACCAGCAACCAACAAAACAGTAGCATAAAGAAGAACAAGAACAAGGCATTGAAATGGGGACTTGTAAGCCAAGGCTCGCAACTGGAGATAAGCGCACCCCAGAAGATCGCATTGGCAGGGGTAGGCATACCGATAAATCCTGTGTGCTGACGCTCGTCAATGTTGAACTTTGCCAACCTCAATGCAGAGAAAGCAGCTAAAAGGAATGCTGTGAAGGGCATAACACGAAAAAATAAACCTGTGCCCATGAATGATGGATAAGCCACATGGTTGAAGAGCGTAAAGATCATCGCCGAGGGAGCCACACCAAAGGTGACACAGTCAGCCAACGAATCCAACTCCACACCCAATCGACCGCTCACACCAAGCGCACGCGCCGCCTTGCCATCGAAAAAATCGAAGAAAGCTCCGAGCAAAATGAAAAGAAATGCAAACTGATAGCCATGATAGAATGCGGCATACGTCGCAATGCATCCACAGATGAGGTTACAGCAAGTGATGATATTTGGAATATGCTTTTTCATACTTTACTTTAGTTTCGCAATCACAGTTTCATTTCCCACGGTACGCTGTCCCATCTTCACCAACACCTCAGAGTCAAGCGGCAAATACACGTCCACACGACTACCAAACTTAATGAAGCCCATATGGTCGTCGATGAAGCATTCCTCACCCTCCTTCGGATAAGTCACGATGCGACGAGCCAAAGCTCCTGCAATCTGACGAGCCATCACCTCCACTCCATGCGCTGTGCGGATTACCACCATCGAGCGCTCATTCTCCGTACTCGCTTTGGGCAGATAAGCCTTCAGGTAAGTGCCATCCTGATGTGCCACCTTCACCACCGTTCCCTCACATGGAATCCAGTTTGCATGCACATTCGTCAGGCTCATGAAAATGGAAACCATCAATCGCTTGTCGTGGAAATACTCCATCTCCTCTACTTCCTCAATCACGACGATATGTCCATCCGCAGGTGCCATGATTGTCTTGTTCGTCGGTCCATTGAACATGCGTACAGGGCAACGGAAGAAATTCAGCAAGATGCCATACACAATCAGCACAATTCCAATAACGATATAAGAGCCCCAACACAGTGTGCTCCTTGACATCCAAGCCAAACTAATGATAATAGCCGCCAGCACACCCGTATAGAGCAATGTATGCTTACCCTCATGGTGCAGACGAATTTTGTTTCTACGTTTATTATGTATCAGCGGTTTTTGTTTCGACATGACAATCATTTTATGCCACATATACGGCAAGATTGGATGCAAAGGTAGGGTATTTTCTCATAAAACACAAACAAAATCGTAACTTTTCCGCATTTTTCCTCAAAACTTTTTGGGAAATCCAAAATAAAGCCCTAACTTTGCAGCCGCATTCCGCAAAAGGATTCCTCTTTTCGAGATTTCCCCGCATCGAATGCTTCATGAGGATTGTGCTATGGTGTAATGGTAACACTACAGGTTTTGGTTCTGTCATTCCAGGTTCGAATCCTGGTAGCACAACTCAACGCTTGGACTTGTAGCTCAGTTGGTTAGAGCAACAGACTCATAATCTGGAGGTCCTTGGTTCAAGCCCAAGCTGGTCCACACTAATAATCAGCAACTTAGAAGAAATTCGAGTTGCTGATTTTTCTTTTTGCGAAAACAATGCGAAAACATTTTGTTTCAGTCTCCCCTTTTCTGTCACATAGTACGAAGATTTTCCCAATAGTCCATAATTCTCTGGCAGAAAATAGAGTCTCATTGAGAATCTTTAACTGTCATACTTGGATAGAGTATGATATTATACGCGTCAGTTCGCACCGAAATTTTTGCAAAATTACGGAAATCCAACTCAAGGGAAATTTTTTATACACTTGTGTATAAGCAAAATACTTCCTTAAAAAAGTCTCAAAATGCTTTGGTCAGTTCCATAGAAAAGTGTACCTTTGCAGCCGTTTTTACAAAAATTAATTTAAATAGCAACAATGCAAAGACAGAAATTTAACATATTAGGCGGACTGGACATTCAAAGCACATGGAGCCTTGAATG
>JBGUMY010000311.1:0-4221 GCA_045117095.1 Bacteroidaceae bacterium
AGAAGGTGGCCACACCCGTCACTGTCGATTGTATCGCACCAACCATTGCCCATCATATCAGAATCAGGGCACCGAATGCCTGCTCTACGTCCCCACTCTTTTGAAATAATTATTGATAATAAATAAATAGCAAATCGTTTTAATAGTAAAAATATTTATGGGATTTTCACTTAACAAACTGCTTGGCACACTGTTCGGTAACAAAGCGGCTCGCGACATCAAAGAGATTCGCCCCATTGTAGAACAAGTGCTGGCAATCGAACCCAACATTCAAAAACTGAGCAACGACGAACTGCGTGCGAAAGTAGATGAGATAAAGGCACAACTGCAAGACCGTGTAAAGGACAAGCGTGCCGAAATTGCTGAACTGAAAGAGAAGGTACAGCAAACAGAGATAGACAAGCGTCAGCCCCTTTTCGAGGCTATTGACAAGAAAGAAATAGAAGTGCTCGACCTCTTTGAAGAGGGATTGACGGAGGCACTGCCCACCGTTTATGCCATTGTGAAAGATACAGCACGCCGTTTTGCGCAGGCTGAGAATGGCGATGTTATCGTGACAGCAACCGACTTTGACCGTGAACTTTCCATCGACCACGACTTTGTAGACATCGATGGTGACAAAGCCATTTGGCACATTCATTGGACTGCAGGCGGCAACGAAATCAACTGGAACATGATTCACTACAATGTGCAGATCTTCGGCGGTATCGTACTCCATCAAGGGAAGATTGCAGAGATGGCAACAGGTGAGGGTAAGACCCTTGTGGCCACGCTGCCTGTGTTCCTTAATGCCTTGTCTCGCAATGGTGTGCATGTGGTGACCGTGAACGATTATCTGGCCAAGCGTGACTCGGAATGGATGGGTCCGCTCTACATGTTCCATGGATTGAGCGTGGATTGCATCGACAAGCATCAGCCTAACTCTGAAGCACGCCGCAAGGCTTATCAAGCGGACATTACCTTCGGCACAAACAATGAGTTTGGTTTCGACTACTTGCGTGACAACATGGCAATGTCTCCAAAAGACCTCGTGCAACGCATTCACAACTTCGCTATTGTCGATGAGGTTGACTCCGTGTTGATTGACGATGCTCGTACTCCACTCATCATCTCCGGTCCTATTCCTAAAGGCGACGTGCAAATGTTTGAGGAGTATTGCCCCATTGTGGAGCAACTTGTGGAGGCACAGCGCCGTTTGGCACAAAACTACCTCACGGAGGCCAAGAAACTCATCGAGTCAGACAACAAGGACGATGTGACCGCTGGTTTCCTTTCTCTCTTCCGTGCCTATAAGAGTCTTCCCAAGAGCAATGCGCTCATCAAATACCTCTCACAACCTGGCATCAAGACAGGTCTTCTCCAGACGGAGGAAATCTACATGGAGAACAACAACCGTCGCATGCCTGAGGCCATCGAACCCCTCTTCTTCGTGGTGGATGAGAAACTGAAGTCGGTGGAGATGACCGATAAGGGTAACCAACTGATCGCCAACATCGTGAAAGACGATACATTCTTCGTGTTGCCCGACATCACCACCCAACTCTCAGCCCTCGAAAACGAGAAGTTCGAGAATGAAGATGAGAAACTTGCCAAGAAAGATGCCCTCATGCAAGACTATGCGCTGAAGGCAGAACGTGTGCACACCATCCAGCAACTCTTGAAGGCATACACTATGTTTGTGAAAGATGACGACTATGTCATCATGGATGGTGAGGTAAAGATTGTCGACGAGCAGACAGGCCGTATTATGGAAGGCCGCCGTTGGAGTGACGGACTCCATCAGGCCGTAGAAGCTAAGGAGCGTGTAAAGGTGGAGGCAGCCACACAGACGTTTGCGACAATTACCTTGCAGAACTACTTCCGCATGTATCACAAACTCTCAGGCATGACGGGTACAGCCATCACAGAAGCAGGAGAATTCTGGGACATCTATAAACTCGATGTGGTGGAGATTCCAACCAACCGACCCATCGCCCGTATCGACATGAACGACCGTGTGTATAAGACCAATCGCGAGAAATACAACGCCGTGATTGAAGAGATTGTGAAGATGCGTAACAGCGGACGTCCTGTGCTGGTGGGTACCACCTCTGTGGAAATATCCGAGTTACTTTCTCGCATGCTCAACATGCGCAAGATTCCTCATCAAGTCCTCAATGCTAAATTGCACCAAAAAGAAGCCGACATCGTGGCATTGGCAGGTCAGAGCACATTGGGCAAATATATGGAGAAGGATGCCGACGGCAATATGGTGGAGAAGGAAGGCATGTTAGGTGCTGTGACCATCGCCACTAACATGGCAGGTCGTGGTACCGATATCAAGTTGACCGACGAAGTGAAGGCTGCTGGCGGTCTCGCCATCATTGGAACGGAACGCCATGAGAGCCGTCGTGTTGACAGACAGTTGCGTGGACGTTCTGGACGTCAGGGTGACCCAGGTTCTTCAGTGTTCTATGTCTCATTGGAAGATAAACTTATGCGTCTCTTTGCCAGCGACCGCATCTCGAAAGTGATGGACCGCCTCGGCTTCGAGGATGGTGAGATGATTGAGCACAAGATGATCAACCAAAGCATCGAACGTGCACAAAAGAAGGTAGAGGAGAACAACTTCGGCATCCGTAAACGTCTGCTCGAATACGATGACGTGATGAACAAGCAACGTAAGGTCATCTATGAGCGTCGTCGCCATGCTCTCATGGGAGAACGAATCGGCATGGACATCTCCAACATGATTTGGGATCGTGTGGTACACATTCTTGCCAATGGTGACTACGACAGTTGCAGAGAAGATTTCCTCCGCATCTTCGCCATGGAGATTCCGTTCGACATGGAGCAGTTTGAGGCCAAGAGCCGCCATGAACTCGAGGACGAGGCCTTCGATGTCGTGATTGACTCCTTCAAGAAACGCAGCGCACGTCTGGCTTCTACAGCGTTCCCAGTCATTAAGGAGGTCTATGAGACAAAGGGACAAATGTATGAAAACATCCTTGTTCCCATCACCGATGGTCGCCGTGTCTATCAAATTAGCATACCACTCAAAGAGGCATACGAAACCCAAGGAAATTCCATCCTCGTCGCATTTGAGAAAGCCATTCTGCTCCACACCATCGATGACGCATGGAAAGAGAACCTGCGTGCGCTCGATGAATTGAAGCAGTCCGTTCAGAATGCCTCTTACGAGCAGAAAGACCCACTCCTCATCTTTAAGTTGGAATCCGTCAACCTGTTCGACACGATGGTGAACGAAATCAACGATGGAACCATCTCCGTGCTTATGCGTTGCTCTATCCCTATCGTTGCAGAACGTGACGTACACCAAGCGCCATCAGCAGGAATGGAAGAGCCCAGCCATCAGCACCTGACAGAGACCCATCAGAATCTTGATGAACCATCAGAGACCCAACGTCAGCAGGCTCAAGCCGCCCAAACCGACACGCGTGCTCGTCAGCCTATCACACCGATTGTGAACAACGGTCCCAAGATTGGCCGCAACGATCCCTGTCCATGCGGCAGTGGCAAGAAGTACAAAAACTGTCATGGACGAATGATGTAAAATTGATTATGTGTCTATTTTCATCATCCAAGGGATGGACGTAGTTAAAAATCATCGACGCGCATCAGTTTCCAAATTGATGCGCGTCGATTTTAAAATCATCATCATCAATGAGAGTTGCCTCTACTTGCTCTGCCTCGATAGAAAAAACTGCCGATGGCGATGAGGATGATAAAGATGGTGACGATGAGCGCCCAGACGTGGGTGACACGCGAGGTGGCGGTGATGATGTAGTCGCCCGGAATGAGGCGTTCGCCTGTCAGCGAGTAGTGGATGATGCCCTCCTTGATGATTCCCGTACCAGGATTCACAATCATGCCAGGCATCTGGAGCGTATAAGGAACCGAGAACCAGAAAATGTTGAGCTTGTTGGAAAATTCCTCTGACATCCCCTTTCCAAGTGGTGTTTCATCATCGAAGAAGGGCGCATAGGCATTGGAATGGAAGAACTTCGCAAACACTTCGGTTGCCTCCGCGTCCACGCCCCCGTCTTTCAAGAGAGATTTCACCAACGAATCTTGCAACGCCACGAACTTTTCCTTGTCCACAGGGGGATTCTGAATGGAGTCGTAGTGATTCACGATGTAGTCAAAGCAGACTTTGAAGAGGTTGTCGTTGATCCATTGTGTGACAAAGGGTTCCATCTTGCTGATTTTCTCTGATGCTTC
>JBGUMY010000312.1:0-3299 GCA_045117095.1 Bacteroidaceae bacterium
AGTGAAAAAACTAAGTTACTTGCCATCCGGATGGTGGAAACTCAGATTTTTCACTCTTCACTTTTCTCTTTTCATTTATTTTTCTTATTCCTCCTTGCTTACCACTACATAGAAGAATCGGGGGAATGCGCCGATAGAGAAGATGTAGGTGCCACTGTCATTCTTCACCTCATAGACATCGGTACGACTACGACCTCCCAAGCCTCCCAAACCTCTTCTGCCACGACGGCCAGGACCATCACCAGGACGGAATCCGCCTTCTGGTCGAGCACCAGCCTCTGGCTGAGCCTGATTACCTGGCTGAGCATTGTCGCCAGATTGGGCATTGCCGTCTGGACGGGCATTGTCACCTGGACGGCCACCACCAGGTCGAGGACCTGGAGCATTTCCCATTCTACCACCATCGCCAGGCAACGTCTCCTTGTAGTATGGCTTCAGAGCATCGTAAAGCGCCATGATGGAGCCCTGCGGATAGACCATCTCATTGCTCACTGAGAAATGCACCTCCTTCTTCTTCGTGTTGTAGAGAAAAGCGTTCACAGCCTTGGCATAGGCAAAATTGTCATTACTGCCATTCCAATAAGCCAAGTACTCATCGCTCATTTTACGTCCGTCATACTTATTCTTACGCATGACGGCCTCAAATTCGTCACCGCTCATTGAGAGCAACGTAAGCAGATTGGCAATGGTTGGCTTAATCACCGTGACTTCGCCATACTCGCCAAAAGCCTTGGTACACACATTCAAATCCTGTGCGCTCAAACCGATGCTGGCAGTCAACATCAGTCCCAATAAGAGCATTTTTTTCATAAGCATAGTCTTTATTGATAGGTTTGTTAAAGTTTATTTGATTAGTGTTCCAAAGGTACAAACTTTTTCTTAATGATATTCAAAAAGCATCACTTTTTTCTTGATTTTTTCAAAAAAAACTTAAAAAACATGAAAAACCCCGAATGATTCGCTCATTCGGGGTTTCAATTTACCAAATCTTCACACGTTTTTCTTTCGGCACGAAGAGAGGATCTTTCTCCGTGATGCCGAATGCTTCGTACCACGCATCCACCAATGGGAGGGCACCATTCACACGCCATCTGCCCAACGAGTGTGGATCGGCTGTAGTCTGATTGCGAATCGCCTCATCGGTGATGTTCTCAGCCCACACACCAGCGTATGCCAAGAAGAAGCGCTGCTCAGGCGTGAAGCCATCCTTATCAGGCAGCGGATGATCCTTCGTCGCATTCTTGAAAGCGGTGTAGGCAAACTTCAGACCTCCGTGGTCGCCGAGGTTCTCACCACAGCAAAGGTCACCATTGGCATTGAGGTCAGGCAGCACTTTGATGGCAGAGAAGAAATCCTTGATGACCTGCGCACGTTCATTATATTTATCGCCATCACCTTCAGCCCACCAGTCACGGAAGTTTCCATCCTTGTCAAACTGGCGTCCCTGATCGTCGAAGCCATGCGACATCTCATGACCAATGACCACACCGATGGCTCCGTAGTTGAAGGCATCGTCAGCTTCCATATCGAAGAACGGATATTGCAGAATGCCGGCAGGGAAGCAAATCTCGTTGGTCGTTGGGTTGTAATAGGCATTGACCGTCTGTGGGGTCATGTACCATTCGTCTCGATCCACAGGCTTCTTCCATTTGCGGTCCAACATATCGGCATGTGCCCACTTTGCCACCTCCTTCATGTTCTCGTAGAGTGACTTTTCAGGATCAATGTCCATCTTCGAATAGTCACGCCACTTGTTGGGATAGCCCACCTTCACATAAAAGGCATCCAACTTCTCATGGGCAGCTTTCTTCGTCGATTCGCTCATCCATTCTTGTGCATCGATGCGTTCGCCAAGAGCAATCTGCAGATTCTTGACCAGTTCCTCCATACGCGCCTTATTGGCAGGTGGGAAATACTTCTCCACATACATCTGACCTACAGCCTCACCCAATACGCCATTGACAGCACTGACACTACGCTTCCAACGTGGACGGGGTTCCTTGGCACCTGTCAAGATGCGTCCCTCGAAGTCGAAGACCTCCGCATACACATCGTCACCAAGAATGCCACCAGCCGAATCGAGAATCTGCCACTGGATCCAATCCTTCAGCACCTCCACAGGCGTGTCTTTCAGTACAGCAAGGGCTTCCTTCACCGCTTCTGGCTGACCCACAGAAAGTGAATCAATTTCTGTAAGACCCTGTACATCAAAGTAAGTCTTCCAGTCAACCCCCTCATAATCTTTCAAAAACTCGGCAAACGACATCTTATTATAATTCGATGCAGGATCACGCAGCGCCACATTGTCGCGACCAGCCTTTGCCATGCGCATCTCCACCTTCATGACGTTCTCCATCTTCTGCTGGGCATCCTCTGGTTTCTCGCCCACCAATTGGAACATCTTCACAACGTGCTTCTTATACGCCTCCAAGATCTTCTTGTTCGCCTCATCATCCTTCACATAGTAGTCACGCTCAATCGAGTAGCCGCTCTGCGAAATCTCCAAGATATTCTTTGTCGATTCCATCATGTCGGCACCCACATAGCATCCCCACAACTCGCCAAACGCCACACCTTCAGTGTTCATCTGGTTCACCAAGGCGAGAAGTTCCTCCGTCGTGTTCACTTTCGCCACGCGTTCGAGGTCAGCCATCACAGGCTTTACTCCTTCTTTGTTCTGACGCACAGAGTCCATTCTCAAGGCATAGAGGTCACCTATTTTCTGCCCTAAAGAACCCTTCTCCTGTGGTTTCGATGCCAGTTCCTCAATCAACTCGCGGATGCGCTTCTGGTTTTCTTCCACCACCACATCGAACGATCCGTAACTCGAATACTCAGGTTTCAGCGGATTGTTCTTGATCCATCCACCACAAGCATACTGATAGAAGTCCGTACCAGGCTTCACACTCGTATCCATGTTTTCCAACTTGATACCCGTTGTTTGTTGGTTACAAGCTGTCATTGACGCAGCCATTGCCATCATCATTAAAATCTTTTTTGTTTTCATTTTGATTAGTAATTGCGATTATCGACTGCAAATTTAGATATATTTTCTGAATTATAAGCCAGTCGAATCAAGAAATTAAGTTTTCTTTCAAAGAGGAATGCTCTGCGAGCAAGAAATCTCATGAAAATCCATACAAAATCTATCAAATCCTGGCACATTCAATTTTCCAAATGTAAGGTTGTAAGATGTAAGATTGTAAGGTCACGAGTGAAGGGACAGACCCTCAAGAAGCAAGAAAACGACCTGCAAGAAGCAAGACGGCCGCTTGCAAGAAGCAGGCCGCCCGCCTGCA
>JBGUMY010000313.1:0-9335 GCA_045117095.1 Bacteroidaceae bacterium
AACTCGTCCATATCAAGACACTCTCCATAGTCGAGGGCTTTTAGTTTTTCATAGTAGTACGGATGCACGACCTCGTAGCAGAGACTCACTGCATCAAGTTGAATAGGTCTTTTACATACTCTCTTCATCGTTTTGGTTATTACTTCTGTTATCTTCCTCTTCCCTGTATGGAATAGTAGCCCAGTATGCCTTCATAGCGTCACTGATGGCTTGTTTGTGGGTCTCGCTGTGCGAACGACCTCGCAAACTCTGTGAGATACGCATCTTGGTATCGTCACGTAATTCTCGATAATAACGTTTCATGTTGTTATATACTTTGTGTAATTAGTTATGTATAAATACTACGTTCGTTAGAAACAGTAGGCATAGTAAAATATGCAAGTTTCTGTGACATTCCTATTATATGAAACAAACAGTTCTACACCTACTATATAGTGAGAATGAAAGACATGATAGAGGAAACAAAGACCATCCCCCATAGGTGAGGGATTCTCCTCCATATTTGATACTTCATTCTATACAATACGTGGCACATGATATGAAATAGTTTGCCTACTATTTGTCTGTTTTGAGTTATTTCGTTAATTGCCTCTGATTTATAAACGGAAGATTACCCAACGAGTGGACTTATTGGTTTTGTGGGGTCTGGTATCCAATGCCTGAGTTCCCAAATCTTATCCAAGTCCTCTAAAAATTGGTTCGAGAATATTACGGCTCTGGGTACTGAAAATATCATTCAGGAGTGCTGCACATCAACAATTTGCAGCACTCTTGTTTTTGTCACCGTTTACGCCTCCACAGAAAGAAATACAAAGAAAATTTCGTTTTCCTTTGGTGCTTCTCTCGATTTGCACTACCTTTGTACCCAAATTTAAGAATTATGGCAAACAAAGTAGTAATATCAACGAATATTGCACAAACATTGACTGAGGCTGTGGAGGAGGTGAAGCATGACATACTCTTCCTGCTGATGGATGAGACAACACAAGCACTGTGCCTTCCTGTGGTGAAGGATATCCCATGTCTGAGTGAAGCTATACATATTATTATTGGTGCAACCGACACGCACAAGACTTTGGAGACATTGGCTAAGGTGTGGACGGAATTAGGTAATGGAGGGGGCACTCGCCACTCGCTGATGGTGAATCTTGGAGGTGGAATGGTGACTGACCTTGGAGGCTTTGCTGCCAGCACATTCAAGCGAGGCATCAAATACATCAATATACCCACGACCCTGCTGAGCATGGTGGATGCCAGTGTGGGTGGAAAGACAGGTATCAACTTCAACGGCTTAAAGAATGAGATTGGAGTGTTCAATGCTCCAGAGACTGTGATTATCAACACGGAGTTCTTGAAGACGCTCGACCACGAGAACATTTGTTCTGGTTATGCAGAGATGCTGAAGCATGGCCTGATTTCAACTCATGAGAACTTCGCCGAATTACTGAACTTTGACCTGAACGAGGTGGATTATCTGCACTTGGGACAGATGGTGGGCACATCAGTAGCCATTAAGGAACGCATTGTGGAGGATGACCCTTTGGAACAGGGTATCCGCAAAGCGCTGAATTTGGGACATACAGCAGGTCACGCGTTCGAAAGTTGGGCACTTTCTCGCAAACCTTACTTGCATGGTTATGCTGTAGCGTGGGGACTCATCTGCGAACTGTACCTCTCCTGCATCAAGACGGGATTTCCGACAGATAAGATGCGTCAATCCGTCCGTTTCATCAAGGAGAACTATGGTATTCTACCTATCACCTGCGATGACTACGAGGAACTGTATGCCTTCATGACCCACGACAAGAAAAACACAGCGGGCATCATCAACTTCACTTTGCTGGGTGATATTGGTGATATCCGCATCAATCAAACAGCCACGAAGGACGAAATCTTCGAAGCGTTGGATTTCTTTAGAGAAAGTTAAAAAGTGAGCCTTCTGCTCGACGAACAGAAGGCTCACTTTTTCTTTGTCCTTTATTTACGCATGCGATTGTGGCGACGCATTTCCATCAGCTTCTCCATGCTTCCGAAGGTGTCGAAAGGAAGCTGGTAGCGAGCATTTCCGTAAGGATCCTGCTTGAAGAGCATGAGGGATTCCTCACCCTTGTCGACGAAAGTGACATAACCTCTGGGTGACATGTTGTACTTAGCATCACCAAAGATAGCGTTGGTCACACAATTCACGTCCCACATACGCTGACCTGTGTCGCAAGTATAGTTAGTGTAAACAGCCTTAATGGGGTTATTATCTGTCCAAGAGAGGTCGGCAATCACATCCTCTGGCAGGTAGTTCATGCTCTCACCTACATAGCTGGGCGACATGATGAGTTCCACGCTCTGAGGAAGCTTGTCGTAGAAGATCGCAGCCTGCTTAGAAGCGGCACGCATATTGTAACCACTGGTGCTATCCTCTGGCTCGAAACGACCAGACTGGATGTACACAGCCTTCACCTTCTGCTCAAAGAGGTCAAGACCTGTAAGCTTAGAGTATTCATCAGCCTTTGACTCCATCAACTGAGCGAGAGAGGTAGCAAAACCGATAGCCACAATCACAATGGACTTGTCCTCAGCTTTACTGAGAATTTTGCGATAGAGTTTCCAACCATCCAAACACTTGCTGGCATCGAAAGAACGCTGGAAGAGAGGATTGCCCTGTGCGTCCTTGAGGTCGCAAATACCATTGTAAGGGATGAAGACGCGTGGGTTCTTCACACCATTACGCTCCAGACCTACTGGAATGTAGGGGTGGCCATAGTAAGTGTTGAAGATGTCCACCACACCTGCGTTTTTCTCACCTTCGCGATCCACCACAATACCCTTGAGGTCAACCAAACCTTCGTCGATGTAGTGATTGAGCATCATCAGGGCGATGAGGTCATCAGTAGAACTGCCAAAGTCAGCATCGAGAATCATGTTAACGGGCTGGCGCTTCATGCCACCATTACCACCACAGCAACATTGGGCATTCACATCCGCAAAGAAGCACATTAGTGCCACTGCAAGCATCAAAAAATTCTTTTTCATTTCACTAAGTTTTTTAGAAGTTATAAATATGAAAATAGTAAATAATAAATGAAACTTTTCTATTTCACAATGACAAATCCACCTTGGTCAGCCATCGAAATGGTGACAGCCTTGGGATTGCTGACCTTGAGTTCTGACTTCTGAGGCTCACGGTCTTTCAGATTGTCGCTATAAAGAGTTGCCTTGTCCCCCTTCTGAAGCATTGAAAGATTGAGTTTCAAGGTGAGAGGAGCACCTGTGGCATTGTTGCCTGCGATGTACCAAGTACCAGCATGGCGACGAGCCAGCACACAATACTTGCCTGGATAACCATCGATGAAGACGGTCTCATCCCAAGTGGTAGGAACCTCACGCAAGAAGTCCATACTGATAGCAGGAGCAGGTGCACCAGGCTCATTAGGCTGCAAGTCCTTCGTGCCCTCTGTGGGAAGGTTCTCAGGCGTGATGGCAAAGTTCTGGATGGGGTTCTGGAAGAGCACACAAGTAGCCAACTCATGACAGTCTGTCGTCTTGCGTGTGTTGCCACCCTTATTGCCCTTGTGGATATGGCGGTTCATGAAACAGCCACCAAACTCCATACAGCCAATAGCATTACGGATGAAAGGATGGGTGGCAGCATCTTTTGCCTCCTTGTCAGCAGCACCTTGACTGAAATAAATATTCTCCGAAGCCAACACAGCCTCACTACCCACATAGTTAGGATACATACGTTCCCAACCACGAGGAATGGTACATCCGTGGAAGATGACCATGATGCCAGCGTCATCCGCATCAGAAAGAATCTGCTCATATTGACGCATGGTCTCCTGCTTGTCGCCTCCAAAGAAATCAACCTTGATGCCCTTCACACCCAACTGCTGCATCCAACGCATCGCCTGCTTACGGGCAATGGGGTCACTCATGATATTGATGGGGCCTTGTTCGATGTCGTTCCACCAACCGCTGGAGCTGTACCACAGGAACACATCCACACCCTGACTCTGGGCATACTTCACCAGCTGCTCCATCTTTTCCTTGCCAATGTAGGTGTCCCACCAGTTGTCGATCAACACATAAGAGAAGCCCATCGCTTTCGAGAGCTGGATATACTTCACCTGGTCATCGTAGTTGATGGAGTTGTCTTGCCATACAATCCAGCTCCATGTGCCCTTGCCAAACTTATACTGATGCTTGGTTTCATAACGAGGTGTCACAAAATCCCAAGGAATGGTTGTCTCCACAATCGGCTTCAGCGAAGTACCTATTGTGATGGTACGCCAAGGAGTGACACCAGGCAGCGCAAAGGCTGGAGCTACCGTACCACTACCACCATTCTCTTCTGCCATCGGGAACTCGATGGTGTAGAGACCATCGCCCGTCATATCAGACAGACGAGAAGCACAATAGCGAGAATCAACACCTGTTTCAGAAACAAGCGCCCAAGCATCTCCTATATGAAAGAGACATGGGAAGGTGTAACCGTGTCCATAGCCACTCTTCTTGTCCATCGGCTCATCATAGCCATAGCCCTCCTCATAACTGGGTTTTGTACCTTTCCAACCAATCATGGCATGAGACTGAGGCGTGAGGAAAGTGGTTGTCTGACTGGGGAAGTCAAAGCCAGTTGCTTCCTTCATGATGCGCACAGAGAATTTCTTTTCATTCGCACGGCTGGGATGATTGGGTATCGCATAACGGAACGCCACATCGTTGTTGGACACACGGAAATCGACATCGAAAGGCATCCCCTTGTCGTTCTTCAGCGTCACCACCAACTGATTGGCATCCACATGCACCTGACTGAACTTAGAGCGCGAGAGGTCATAGTTGAACTCCAAGTGCGCCTCCTTCTTGCTGTCGAAGTTCACACCTGTGGAGAAGTCGCCATGATCGGCCACAAAACCCAGAGGACTCTCGTCGAGCACTCGCGTACCATCGTACAGAACTTCGTAAACAGGCTTGCCGCCCTTCACATCCACATTCACCTTCAACTTCCCATCAGGGCTGCTGACACTTGCCACCTGCGCTGACACGCTCAATGCCGTCAGAACTGCGGACAGGAATAATAGTCTTTTCTTCATATAGGTTTCTTCATTTGGTTTTCAATCATTCTGATTATGTTCACGCTCCTCATCAATCGAGGGGGAAGGTTCCTCATCCGCCAATCGATCTCGCCATGCCTCCAACGCCTTCATCGTCAACTCCACAGCCTCTTCCATTGGACATTCCAAAGTGCCACCAGCCGCATTCTTGTGACCTCCACCATTGAAGAACTCTGCACAGAACTCATTGCAGGGGAAATCATCCACCGAACGTGTGGAGACTCGAATGAGAGGACGTTCCGTATCTTCTCGCAAAGCGATGCTCAACTTGTGTTTCTTAATCTGCAACGGCATATTCACTATCCCTTCCATATCCCCTTTCACATAATGGAACTGCGTCAGTTCATCTTTCTTGATGGCGAAGAGAGAGGCATGCAAATCTGGGAACACCTGCAACTTCTCGTACAACACATAGCCAATGAACTTCATGCGGTCAGCCGAATAGTTGTTCTGGATGTTGCGATTGATGCGGTCTTTGTCAATACCTTTCCTCAGCAGTTCGCTGATGATGACGAAGAGGTCAGGATCATTGCTGTTGAAGGAGAAAAAGCCTGTATCTGTCGCCATTCCTGCATAGAGGTCTTCAGCCCCTGCAAAAGTGATGTTCTTCGTCTCGTCCATCGCATCGAGCAATCGAAACAGGAGTTCGCTCGTGCTGCTCAGTTCTGGATGAGAGATGATATGAGCAAAATGCTGAAGGTCAGGGTCGAGATGATGGTCAATCAGCAAACGCTTGCAACGCATTTTAAGCACCGCAGCACCCAATTCGTCAATACGGCGCATATCGTTGAAGTCAAGGCAGCAGATGAGGTCTGCCATCTTCAGCGCCGTATAAGAAGCCGTTCTCTGACGGTCGAACCGCACAATCTTGTCAGCATCCTTCATCCAATGCAGAAAATCAGGGAAGTAATTGGGCACGATCACCGTCACCTGCTTTCCCTTCCGCTTTAGGTACTCATACAAACCCAAAGACGAACCAATCGCATCGCCATCAGGAGAAGTGTGGCACACAATGACCACATTCCGACATTCCCCAAAATCCTTCTTCGCAATCGCCAATTCTTGCGGTGTTATCACTCTCTTCAGCATGAACCTTTTTGAATTACGGGGTCAAAGTTACAAACTTTTTCTGACATCAGCAAAAAAATCTTAAAATCTGATTCTTAATTCCCAATTATTCATTACCTTTGCAATGATAAATCAACAAACAGATGGAAGAACAGAACAATATACCAACAGAACAACAGTCCCAAAAGGGCAGCATCGGATTGATTATTTTAGGTGTTGTAGTGGCACTTATCGCCATTGCAGCAGCAGTACTGATTTACCACCAAGTGTATACTAAGCCCATCATGGAGGAGAATGAGGATTTGAGGGAATTGGCAGAATTGGAAAAGCAGGAGATGGAAAGCCAATATCGGGATTTCGATCTGCAATATGAGATGCTGCAAAATCAGCTGAGCAATGACAGCCTTATCGCACAAATAGAGAACGAGCGTCTCCATACCCAGCAATTGCTCGAAGAACTGGAACGTACCAAAGCGACCGATGCGGCAGAAATCAAACGTCTGAAGGCTGAGATTGCCTCCTTGAGAGCGGTGTTGAAGAGTTATATCATGCAGGTGGATTCACTCAACCTCATCAACCAATCACTCAACGAAGAGAACCTCCAGATTAAGGAGCAAATCAACCAAGCCAACGAGAAAATCACCTCTCTTTCCTCTGAGCGTAACGAGCTGAAAGACAAGGTGAACATTGCAGCCCAATTGGATGCCACGGGCTTCTGGGTGACGCCTAAGGACAAGAAGAGCAAGGATGCCAAGAAGGTAAAGGACGTGAAGAAATTTGCTTTTGGATTCACGATTGTGAAGAATGTGACCGCCAAGAACGGACAACGCACCATCTATGCCCGTATCCTCAAGCCTGACAATTCAGTAATGGGTCAGAAAGGCACCTTCCCTTACCAGAACACTCAACTTGAATACACAGAAAAGAAATACATTGACTATACAGGCGAAGAAGAAACGGTGACCATGTACAGCGATGTGACAGAGTATCTCGAAGCTGGCACCTACAAACTCTTCATCTTCTGCGACAATCAAATGATTGGACAAACAAGTTTTAGTTTGAAATGACCAAAGTATCTCCTTCTCTCTTGGCGGCTGACTTTGCCAACCTGACCAAGGACATCGACATGATTAATCGAAGTGAGGCCGACTGGCTCCACCTCGATGTGATGGATGGCGTGTTTGTGCCAAACATCAGTTTTGGTTTCCCTGTGCTCGAAGCCGTAGCGAAGATTTGCCAAAAGCCCCTCGACGTACACTTGATGATTGTTGACCCAGGCAAGTTCACGGAACAGGTGAAAGCGCTTGGTGCCTACATGATGAACGTACACTACGAAGCATGCCCGCATCTGCACCGTACCATCCAGCAGATTCACGCTGCAGGCATGAAGGCAGGCGTGACGCTTAATCCCCATACCCCCGTCAATGTGCTGGAGGACATCATTCAAGATGTTGACATGGTGCTTCTGATGACTGTCAATCCAGGTTTTGGAGGACAGAAATTCATTGAGCACTCCATCGACAAGGTGCGCCGACTCAAGGAACTCATCTTGAAGACAGGCAGTCACGCCCTCATCGAAGTGGATGGTGGAGTGAATGGCGACACAGGCAAACGGCTGGTCGAAGCAGGTGTAGATGTGTTGGTGGCAGGCAGTTATGTGTTTGGAGCCGCCCAACCCGAAGAGAAAATCAAGGAACTCAAGAATTTGTAATGTTTTGGCAGAACTACCCTTTGATTCGCCTCATCATCCCCTTCACCCTGGGCATGATTGGGGCGAATCTTTTCATCAGCCACATGGACGGGGTGGTTCTGTTCCTTCTCTGCTGTGGCGTCCTCGCCTTCTCCTTTTTTTTTCTTAAATCTTCTGATACTTACAAAGATGGAAGGTTTGGTTTCGTAGCGATGGTGCTTTTCTGTCTGATAGGCATGACGCTGTACACCAGCAAATATCGGCACATCGAAAACGGAATGCCTGTTGACTCCACGTTCGTTCAAGGAACCTTGGTGGAACTGCCTCAAGAGAAAGCACATTCGTGGGCATTGGAATTGGAGCAGGAGAATGGAACACACATTATATTATATATAGGGGGAAAAGAAAGAAATGAGCTTTCCTTGGGGGACACCATCTGTGCGAATATCCGTCACCTCCATCCGACCCATCTTTGCGAGAACGACACTTTCCGAATCTACAACTCCTACCTGTTTCATCAAGGCATCTGTGCTACGGCTTATACGCCACCCCATCAATGGCGTGTACAACCTTGCACCACAGGGCGTTCCTTGTTACTTTCTGCCAAGAACGTGCAAGAAAGGCTTCACCAGATTTATGAAGAACATGGCATCAGCGATGAAGCAGGCAGCATCATCGAGGCGATGACGATTGGACGGAAGGCAGACCTCTCGAAAGAGACTCGCAACGCTTTTGCCCATGCTGGCATCAGCCACATCCTGGCTCTTTCAGGCTTTCATGTGGGCATCATCGTCCTGATGATACAAGTGTTTTTCCTGAAAAACATGTTGCCCCTCCGTTGGCAATGGGTCAGCAACATCGTCATCATCGTCACCCTTTGGGGGTATGCGTTCCTGACAGGACTCTCTCCCTCATTGGTACGAGCCACCACGATGTTCACCATCCTCCTGCTCTGCCAATCGTTCCATCGTGATGCCTTCTCCCCCAACTCCTGCGCACTCGCCTTCTTCATCATGCTGTGCATCAATCCATTTTATCTGCATGATATTGGTTTCCAGTTGTCCTTTATTGCTGTGGGGAGCATTGGCATCTTAGGCAAATGGTTAGTCAATCTTTGTGCCAGTTCTAACAAGTTTATTCATTACACGTGGGTAATCACCATCATTGCCACATCACTCATTAGTTCCATCTTCACAGCTCCAATAGTGGCTTATCATTTTGGCCAATTCCCCCTCATCTCTATTTTAAGCAATCTCATCATCTTCCCTTTCATTTATCTCCTGATGTTGGGCAGCATCCTCTGGTGGCTTTTCCTTTGGTGCGACCCCATCAACAACATCCTCACCGACCTGCTCAACTGGACGACCAACACGATGAGCAGCATCACCCACCAAATCTCCACTCTGCCCTACGCCACCATCCATTGGCAGCCCAACGCATGGGTCACTTGTGTCTGTTACGCCATCCTG
>JBGUMY010000314.1:0-1683 GCA_045117095.1 Bacteroidaceae bacterium
GCGATGAAGTCCTGCTTCACCAATTCAGCACGTTTACTTAAACAAAGTGTCATGATCGGGCCGATATAATTGGCAGTAGTGATGACCGTAGAACGGATGTAGGGTTCCTCCACATGGTCGATGAGCGTTGGGTCAGGCATACCGCTGGGGTTATGCACCTCTTGTGCCCCACCCTGCTTGTCATACACCATATAGCTGACGTTCGGCACAGTAGTGATGACATCCATGTCGAACTCCCTGTCCAGTCGCTCCTGCACAATCTCCATGTGGAGTAGTCCCAAGAAACCACAACGGAAGCCAAAACCCAATGCTGCTGAACTCTCGTGTTGAAAAGTCAGCGAGGCATCGTTCAGTTGCAATTTCTCCAACGACGTGCGCAGGTTCTCATAGTCCTCGGTCTCAATGGGATAGATACCAGCGAACACCATCGGCTTCACTTCTTGGAAACCCTGAATGGCTTCGTTCGTCGGATTGCTGAGCGAGGTGATGGTATCACCCACTTTCACTTCAGTTGCTTGCTTGATGCCCGTCACGATATAGCCCACATCGCCTGTACGCAGTTCTTTCTTGGGCACCATATCCATCTTCAGCGTACCAATCTCCTCTGCAAGGTACTCTTTCTTCGTGTTGATGAAACGCACCTTCTCACCAGGACGCATCACGCCATTCACAATCTTGAAGTAGGCGATGACACCTCGATAGGAATTGAATACTGAATCGAAAATCAAAGCCTGCAAAGGAGCATCTTCCTTACCCACAGGATGGGGCACACGCTCCACCACGGCATTCAGGATGTCCCCTACTCCCTCACCAGTCTTACCACTGGCATAGATGATGTCCTCCAAGTCGCAGCCGATGAGGTCGATGATTTCATCAGCCACCTCCTCAGGCATCGCATTGGGCATATCTATCTTGTTGATGACAGGGATGATTTCGAGGTCATGGTCAATCGCCATGTAAAGGTTAGAGATGGTCTGTGCCTGCACTCCCTGCGTGGCATCCACCACCAAAAGCGCTCCCTCGCAAGCAGCGATGGAACGACTCACTTCGTAAGAAAAATCAACGTGTCCAGGAGTGTCAATGAGGTTCAAGACAAACTTCTGTCCCTTGTACTCCTCCTTGTCACCATCATACGTATGCTCCATCTGGATGGCATGGCTCTTGATGGTGATGCCACGCTCCTGCTCCAGATCCATATCATCAAGCATCTGACCTTGGGTGATCTCGATGGTCTTGGTCTTCTCCAAGAGTCGGTCTGCCAAGGTAGACTTTCCATGATCTATGTGCGCAATGATACAAAAGTTTCGGATATTCTTCATGCCCGCCATTTCTCTCCTCTACTTATTCCTCTTCCTCACCCTCGTCTTCAATCATTACCTCCTCATCCAGCGCCAACGAATCCTCATCCATCACTTTAAGAGAATCGATGGAGTCAGTCAATTCCCCTGACGTATAATACTTCTCAGGCATTGGCCCATAACATGATGCCAACGTGATGGGCGCTGTGAAACCCAACAGAGTGAGCGAAACGGCACACACTTTGCTCACGCACTTGTAGATAGCATTCTTCATATTCGCGAAAAATTAATGATTAATCATATATGTCAAGTGCAAAGGTAACACTATTTGTGGGCAATACAAAAAAATCTTTCCCTTTTTTACATTTTCATCAACATTTTCCTT
>JBGUMY010000315.1:0-3697 GCA_045117095.1 Bacteroidaceae bacterium
ATTGCCTTGCAGCGCTAAGAACGGAATCTCTTCGTTGCTGGACAGGGTACCTGTATTGTCTTTCCAAGGTAGTGGCTGATAAGTGAAATTAGTCTTGCTGTTGCTCTTCGTAATGTTGCCAGCATAGAATTTGGCGTTCTTGTTGGTCATCGTGCCGATGAAGATAAATGGAGTGGATTCTTCGAAAGGCGTTGAATAATAAATCTTGTTCTCATCGGCATTATTGACAGTCAGTTTACCAAATTGCACATCCTTCGTTCCCTGAGCAGGATCCACATTGACGGTGGCATCATCTGTGTAGAAGGACTTATTGTTGTAAGAAACAGCCTTGATGCGATAGGTGTAAACACCTGGGTCAGAGATTTCTTCAGTAAAACTGTAACTTACGCCATCTTTTGAATTCTTGTCCTTGGGAGTGACGGTACCCACATTGCTGTACAGCGTTTCACCTGGACGTTTGCACTGGATGGTGATAGTTTCCATCAGGTCGCCATTGGGGTCATTCCAAGAAAGAGCAATAGTACCCTTGGTGCGTGTGTAAGTACACGTCAAATCTGACAGAGATGCCAGACGGGTCTCTTTAGGAATGTACTCGTTGGCTGCGTTATAGCCCAGACCATCATCCATTGTTGCATAGTATTTACCCAAAGTGGTGAGTGCTCCGTTCTCGTAGATTTTAGCCTTGCTTTCACTGTTCCAGTAGGCATAACGCTCCACGCGGCTGTTGGAATTGAGAATGTTGAGGAGATTCTTGGTCTCAGAGAGGATTTGTGCATCTGTCACACCATTGCCAAAAGCGCCGTTGTGATTCCACGAAGCACCCCATATCCACTCAGAAATCCAGATGGGACGTCCTTTGCCATAATTGTCGCTGTACCACGTGAGGCTGTTGAATGTGCCAGAAGCCCAATAGCAATGGAGGTCGATAATGTCGCATCGCCAACCTCTTGCATCAATGGAGTCGATAAAAGCTTTGAGGTGATTCATCGAACCGTCGTGGGATGATTCTGAGCAAAGACGCATGCCTGTGCGCATGAGGTTCTCCCAGTTGTCGAGTATCGTTGCCACATCTTGAGGATGGTCATCGGCTGAGTTACCTGGCTCGTTGTTGGTCTTCATGTGGCAAGATCCCGTCACACCACCACAAGTGGCAGAGGAAGGCCAGTCCTCGTAGATGTGGTTGGGCACCCATTCTGTATCGGGCAAGTTGGAGTCGTTGCCTTGTGCCCAGTCATAGCACCATGAGGTGTTGAGTGCCTGATTGGCTTCTGAACGACCATCGCTGGCAAGTCCTGCCTTGTGGGCATTGTGCCATTTGAAGAGTCGGTAAGAGGAAATTCTGTGGTCAAGGATATTGGGCAGAGCCTTTATTTCGAGGTCTGCCTGGTCAGCTATGAAGCATCGGCTGTAACCCCAACCGCCTGTGCCGACAGAAAAGGTGACCATATAGCCACGCTTGAGTTTGAAAGAGCGGATTTGATTGTTCAGCAACGGAGTTGTGAGCGTCTTCATGTAGCCGCCACTGCTTCCCTCGCTGTAGTTGCTGCAGGACTCACCTCCATAGTTCTGCTCTGTGTAGCAGGTGAGTGGTTGGAAATCCTTGTCATAGGGGAAGATGATGGTACCACGATTGTACATCTTCACTTGGCAATTGGAACCGTCAACAGCCTTCACACCCTTAATGTAGATGTGATCCATCCAATTCTTGAGCACCTGACTGGGTTTGATGGCTGAAATGATGAGCACAGCGTGTTCCGTGTTCTGAATATCGACACTTCCTGTCGTGGTGAAGGGAGTAGTGCCAGATACGATGTAGTCAACGTCTGTGGTGAGTTGTGTGGCATCAGTCACTTGTTCCACAGTTGTTTTGGTGTTGGCTGCATAGGCCATAAGCCCGAAAGCCAAAAGCATAGTTAGCGTTAGTGTTCTTAGTTTCATACGTATATAGGTTTTGATGATTATTTAGCTGTATAGAAATCGGTGATGCGAATGATTGCGCGTGTGCAGACAGGACAGAAGTCTTCCACCTCATTGATTTTCATGCGACACTCTTGTGCTGGACGATAGCAGCCCTTGCTCTGATAGCCTGCTCCCTCGAAGACGCCCACCACTTGGGTGCATTTGTTGAGTGCCTCCATAGCCTTGGTGTCGTTCTTGTCAATCTTCTTGAAGTCAGGCACCTTGGGGTCGAGTGGGGTAGGGATAGGTTGCTTCTTGGGCATGAGATCAGCCCACTTCGAGTCGAAGTCCTTCAGCGTGGTGATGTTGGGCTCCCAAGGTTCCGTGTCGGCTGGGTACCATTCTGAATCCATATCATCGTAGGCATATTCATCTGCCAATCCTCCATAACTGTGTCCAAACTCATGCACGAAGACTTCCTTGAAAGTGGGATGGTCGCTGGTGGAGAAGGTCACTTGGTTGTAGATGCCACCACCACCGTAAGTGTCTGAATTGACCAGCACCATGATGTGCTCGAAGGGAACACCTGATAGGAGGTCGTAAATCTTGTGCATGTCCTGCGACATGAGATAGCGGTCTGTATAGAAGGTGTCGTAATGGCTGCCAGCAGGTGTTGTGTGCCATACGCCTTGATGGGGAACAGTAGGGCCTGCTTCTTGAGAAGGTGCGGCTACAGCCACCACATTGAAACGGGATTTCAGCGACTTGAAGGGCTCCCATGCAAACAAGGCATCCACAGCCCTTTCGCAGTCGTGGTAGAACTTGCCCATCTGTGCAGGTGTATAACCTTCTGCCACGATGGCGAGGTCGATGCAATCTGTGATGTTGACACCTTCAAATGGATTGTAGTCAGAGGCTGTGTAATCACGTCCTTTTCCACTACGAGGTTCATTCCTGACAGGTTTAGAATCAGAGTTGCCTTGTCCCTTCCATACATAGTGGAATGGGATGCCATTATCACCAATCTTGCGGATAAGAATGTCCTTGGGGTCAACGGTATGGGTCATCTCAGTCACAACGGCCTGATGGTTGTTGGTCAACGTGATGGTCACATCGATAGGTTGCTTGGGGAAGGGAATATTGTAAGAAGTCTCAAACGCCTTGTCAATATGCTTGGCTTCGTCATATTGCAGCCATTCCTGGAAGAGGGTAGAGAACGTCCATACATAGATGACCTGTTGGGTTGCATGGTCTTTGACGGTGAGTTGCCCGTTGCCATTGAGGAACTTCTCGGCCAGACGGCTTTTGCGTCCAGCCCATTTGTCCTGCTTCTTGAGTTCTTGCAGGTAGATGTGCTGGGTATTTACATTCCCCGCAAAGATATAATCCAATCGGAGTGTGGCATCCTCAAAGTATTGGTCGAAGGATTGCGCATGAAGGTTCGTGTGGAAAAGAGACGAACCGATGATGAAAGTTAGCAAGACGTGTAGATATTTCTTCATGTCGAAGGTGTTAGAATTAGTTACTTTGGTTGCAAAGGTACAAAAAAAAAGTAATGTGCAAGAACATGAGGCCGATTTTCTTGCACATTATTCATATATTAGGCGTTTTGCCTGGGTTTATGGACTTATTTTGTGTTAATTATTGCTGCATCTTGTCTTGCAAAAACTGTCCTGTGTAACTGTAAGCACACGCTGCCACTTCCTCTGGCGTGCCTGTCACCACCACATTGCCACCTGCTTGTCCACCTTCTGGTCCTAAGTCGATGATGTAGTCAGCACACTTGATGATGTCCATG
>JBGUMY010000316.1:0-4366 GCA_045117095.1 Bacteroidaceae bacterium
AAGGTATTGTGGACGGTTCCACAGGGAGAAATGGACGGCGTGCCACCATGTCATCTCTAAATGAGGACGTCCGAACCAGGAGTTGTAGGTGAGTCCTGTCTCTTGGGGTGGGGTGTCGCCTGTGCAGTTGATGCGTGTGAGGTAGAGTGACTGGATGATGCGTCGTTCGAGTTCGGAAGCGCGAGGGTCTGTGCATCGTGAGAAGTCCACCATGCCGCCTGATTGCCAGAATTGTGCCCAAGCCTTTTGGGAGGCTTGCAGCGAGGAGAGAGGGGTAGAGGGTATGGAGAGAGGGGTATGAGAGAGGTAGGTAGCTTCGAGGTTGAAGGTGGATTGGCTGGTGCTGAGCAGGAAGGTGTGGTTGGATTGTGGAGTGAGTTGGGCTTCGCCTTCCCAGCGCAACTGCACGTAGTAACGAGTGGTGTCGAGCGTGTGCTCAATCAGAGCTGTGTTGGGGGAGGTGCTGACGATGCGTGAGTGGTGTCGTTCGGGCTGTGTCCAGTCGTTGGCATCGTCGGAATGCTTGCCTGTAGGATAGGAGAATCGGAGGCTGACCTGGGCACGCTGGTCGGTCAGCAGAGGAGAGGTGATGCGGTAGAGGAGAGCATCGTGGTCGTGGCTACAGGCAGTGGTGACGTGGACGGGTTGTCCGTCGGCTGTGAAGGAGGACTCAATGGTGCCTTCGTAGAGGTGCAGCTCCTGATGAATCTGGCTCAGGTCGGCGAGGGGAATGGGCTGTCCGTCGGACGTGTGGAGTTGCAGACCGAGGGTGCCCAGGTTCAGACGGTGGGGATTGGCACGGAAATATTGTGTGGCGGCCTGTTGGCGTCCTCCTTGCTTGTACTCCACAGCATACACTTCAGGGTGGTCGCGATGCGGAAACTGGATGGCTCGTTGGGAATCAGCAGGACGCAGTCCGAGCGTGTCAGGAAAACTGTGCCAGCCCCAGTCGGACATGGTGGTGAGGGGCACGCCCTGGGCATAGTCCTCTGGATAAGACTGCATGCCTGTCACATCGACGGTGGTGGCGATATGACCATTGCCTACAGAGAGCGCAGCCAAGGGATCGGCTGCGCTGACGATGGGATTGTGGCGATTCACCACAGCCTTGCGGTCGATGGGGAATAGGATGGCCTCTGTGTCATAGCCCAACTGCTCCATCTCCAAGGATGCCCAGATGAAGGGGCCAATGCCTTTGGCGTCGTTGTCGCGAATGGGTTCTGAGAGGTAATAGGAGAAGGAGCCATCGCGCCGTTTGTTCTCCTTGACATGGGGAGCCGCCTTCAGCACCTCTGGACTGATGCCTGGTCCCAGTCCTGCCACAGAACAGCAATGGGTGAGGGAGATGGTATGGTCTTCTTCCACACGGATGAACTGGCGGATGATGCCCCGATAGGCTTTGATGCCTGTCTCGCGATAGGTGTCGCCCACATAGCCTTTGCGATAGGCTTTCAGAAGGGCGTAGGTGAACATGGAGGAGCAGGTGGACTCGAGGTAGTTGGGAGGGGAGGAAGGGGGTTCCTGCGGGGAAACCGCAGGATGCGAGGGCTGGGACGAGGGAGGTGAGTCCATCACTTGATACCAAACGCCAGATGCGGCATCTTGCCAACGGATGATGGCGCCGAGGTCTTTGCGAAGCAGGTCTATCACTTCGCCTCGACGAGGATGGTCGGTGGGGAGCACGTCGAGGAGTTCGATGAGTGCCATCGTGAACCATCCTTGGGCACGTCCCCAACAATGCTGGCTAAGTCCTGTCTGTGAGTCAGCCCAGAACATCTTGTGGGTCTCGTCCCACGCATGGCGATTCAACCCTGTGGTGGGGTCGAGGGTGCGCTGATAGGTGGTGAGCACCTGCTGGATGGCATCGTCATAGACTTTCTGAGCCTCTTTCTTGGTGAGCAGCATGGGAGCCGTGAGCGTGTAGTAAGGTAGTCCCATGAAGATGCCATCGAGCCACACCTGATAGCTGTAGATGGCCTTGTGCCAGAACACCCCGTCCTGCTCCGTGCGTGGCTGGTGTTGCAACTGGCGCATCAGAGACTTCATGGCCAGGAGGTTCTTGGGTTCTGGGTGGTGTTGATACATCCTCGCCACGAAATGGCCTGTACGGATGTTGTCGAGGTTGTAGTCTTCCAGTTTGTAACCACGAATGTCGCCTTGTGCATTGATCATCGTGTCGGTATAAGTCTGGCAATAGTCCAATAGACGTTGGTCGCCATAGCGCAGATAGGTGTCGAGAATGCTCTCCAACTCGATGCCCATCACGTAACTCCATTTGGGACGTGAGGAGAAGTCGAGCAGATAACTCTGGGGGGTACGCTTCATCTCGGAATATGCCATCCATTCGCTGTAGTGCTTGTAGGGAAGCTGCTGAAGGACAAGCGACCCATTGAGGAAGAGACGGTCGAAGGTGATGTTGCGTGTCTTGCCCGTGATGGTGTTGCCTTGTTGCACGCCATCGAAGTGGCAATTGCGAACGGTGATGTCATGCACGAAGGTGTCCTCGTCAAGGCCGATAATCTGCACACCATACTTGGACTTCTGGCAAGTCACATTCTCCATCAGCACATTGCGAACGGTGGGGTAGTTGCCTCGACAGCAAATCTCATTGTGTTCGTAGTCGAGATTGATTTTCAGCACAGACTCACCACATTGTCCTACCTTGATGTCTTTCATGTAGATGTTCTCGATGATGCCTCCACGACAGGAATTGGTCTTGATGCGGAGCACACGGTCGAGATGAGGAGAATCCATCACGCAGTCGTGGGCAATCACATTGCGGCATCCACCACTGATCTCAGAACCAATCACCACACCCCCATGTCCGTTCTTCATCTCGCAATGACGGATGATGATGTTCTGGCTGGGCATGGCACGTTCACGGCCATCACGATTGCGACCGCTCTTGATGGCAATGCAGTCATCGCCCGTATTAAAGAAACAATGCTCGATGAGCACGCGGTCGCAGGATTCAGGGTCACAACCATCGCCGTTGGGACCGTCATTGTTGATATGTACGCCTCTGACAGTCACATCGGTCGATTTCAAGGGATGAATGACCCAGAAAGGAGAACGCAGCAGGGTGACATCCTCTATCAGAATGCGCTCACACTGGTTGAAGCCGATGAGTTGGGGACGCATCCCATCCTTGGCTGTGAAGGTGCGAAGCGCGGAGGGACGTCCTTTGCTGTCCGTCATGGGTTCGCCATCCTCGCCATTGCTCAGCAGGCGGGCACGGGCACCCAACTTCTGACTGACAATGCCCTCCTTCCATCCATATTTGGTGGCACCACACCAGGGCCACCAGGTCTCACGAGTTCCTCCACCATCGATGGTTCCCTTGCCCGACAAGGCGATGTCGTGTGCCTTGAAGGCATAGATGCAAGGCGAGAGGTTGTAGCAATCCAAACCCTCCCAAGAGGTTTCCACGATAGGATAGAGTTCGGGCTGGAACGCAAATTCCAACACAGCACCTTCCTCCACCACTAGACGAACCCCGCTCTTCATCTCGATGGCTCCTGTCAAGAACGTCTGACCAGCAGGCACGATGACACTGCCACCTCCGCGTTTGGAACATTTGTCTATGGCGCGTTGGATGGCTTTCTGATTCTGAGCTGCTGTTGCGGAAGGTTGGGCACCATAGTCAAGGATGCTGACTTGTGCAGCTTGGATGTGTGGTTGCTGGATGCTCTGTTCAATCTGCCGCTCAAGCGCATCATCCCAGCCATCGGCCAATGCGACGGCTGGGATGAAGAATAGGGCGATGAGAACGATGGAGGAAATAATCTGTCTCATGTCAACCTTGTGTGATATGTGGTCAATTCATTTTCTTGATGAGTTCCATGCCTCGTCGGATGGCAGCCTCATTCATCGGAATGAGTTTGTGGTGGCGTTCAGGCAGCGCCTTGTGGAGTCCCTTCACCACGTCTTCCACCGTTGCGATGGGACGCACCTTGAGGAATCCGCCCAGCACGAGCATATTGAACACCTTCGAGTTGCCAGTACGGGCAGCCTCTTCCATGGCATCAATGCGATAGACGTTGATGTCGTCACGCTTGGGAGGCTGGATGATGGAGTGTCCGTCGTAGATGATGGTGCCACCTGGCTTGATTTGTGGCTCGAACTTCTCCAAAGAGGGTTGGTTGAGCACAATGGCTGTGTCGTAGGCGCTGACGATAGGGGAGCTGACCACCTCGTCACTCACAATGACAGTCACATTGGCCGTACCGCCACGCTGTTCAGGGCCGTAGGCAGGCATCCAACTCACGTGCTTGTCTTCCATAATGCCGGCATAGGCAAGAATCTTACCCATCGAGAGGACTCCCTGTCCTCCAAAGCCTGATATGATGATTTCTTCAGTCATAAT
>JBGUMY010000317.1:0-6392 GCA_045117095.1 Bacteroidaceae bacterium
CGCATTCTCCATCAGTTACATCAGCCTGCCGATCATCCCATCAACATCTATCATCCAGAGGGAGAATATCTGAAGGGACTGGTGCTATATGTGGAATAAACTACAGCAAGACCGTTATTCCAGCATCGACAAAAACTCGTCTTCTGACACAATGGGCACGCCAAGACTCTGAGCCTTTTCCAATTTGGAAGGTCCCATGTTGTCACCTGCCAGGATGAAGGAAGTCTTCTTTGAGATGCTACCCACATTCTTGCCACCATTCTGTTCGATGATGGCCTTGTATTCGTCGCGTGAATGCTTTTGGAACACTCCAGAAATGACAATGCTCTTACCAGCCAACTTATCCGTTTGGCCAGACAATTGTTCTTCTGAAAGTTGCATCTGCACACCAAAACCAGCCAGTTTATCGACAATTTCGACATTCTTGGCATCTTGGAAGTACTTGACCACCGATTCAGCAATCACCTGCCCCACTCCATCCACTTCCATCAATTGTTCGAGGGTAGCATTCCGCAATGCTTCCATCGACTTGAAGCGACGAGCCAGCAGTTTAGCGATGGTCTCACCCACAAAGCGAATGCCGATGGCAAAGACCACACGTTCGAAAGGCACTTGGAACGTTGATTTCACCCCATCCACCACCTTCTGAGCAGACTTCACACGGTTCTTGTTCACGCCACAAATATCAGCAATGGTCAATGTGTACAAGTCTGACACATCGTGAATCAATCCTCGCTGATAATAGTCATCCACCGTTTCAGGACCAAGGCTGTCGATGTTCATCGCCTTGCGAGAGATGAAGTGCTCGATGCGTCCCTTGATTTGTGGTGGACAAGCGCTATCGTTGGGACAATAATGTGCCGCTTCTCCTTCGAATCGCACCAGTTCAGCCCCACATTCAGGACAGTTCTTGATGAACTGCACCTTCCGCATTCCCTCTGTACGTTGGCTCTTATCGACACCCACCACCTTGGGAATGATTTCGCCACCCTTCTCCACATAGACCATATCGCCAATATGCAGATCGAGTTCTTCCATCACATCTGCATTATGGAGCGACGCGCGCTTCACCATCGTACCAGCCAATTGCACAGGATCCATATTCGCCACAGGTGTCACAGCACCTGTTCTACCCACCTGATAAGTCACCTCGTTCAGACGTGTGCAAGCACGCTCAGCCTTGAACTTATAGGCAATTGCCCAACGAGGACTCTTCGCCGTATAGCCCAAATGTCTCTGTTGACGCAAAGAGTTCACTTTCAGCACAATGCCATCTGTCGCCACAGGCAAGTTCTTCCTCTCCTTGTCCCAATAGTCGATAAAGGCAAGCACTTCCTCAACCGTCTTGCACTTCTTCATCCCCTGCGAAATCTTGAAGCCCCACGAAGCTGCCTGTTGCAGGTTCTCATAGTGGAAGCCATCTGTGGGAATCTCATCGCCCAACAAATAATAGAGGTATGCATCCAACCCACGTTCTGCCACCACTCTCGAACTCTGTGACTTCAACGTGCCGCTGGCAGCATTTCTCGGATTGGCAAATAAAGGTTCCTCACGTTTTGCCCGTTCCTCGTTCAATTTCTCAAACGAAGTCCAAGGCATCAATATCTCACCACGAATTTCGAACTCAGACGGATAGCCACTACCCTCCCTCAATTTCAAAGGAATAGAACGGATAGTTCGCACATTCGCTGTCACATCATCGCCTCTCACACCATCGCCACGCGTGACAGCCTGTGTCAGTTCACCATCCACATAGGTCAGCGAAATGCTCAACCCGTCATACTTCATCTCAGCACAAATTTCGAAGTCCTCACCCTCCAGTCCTTCTTGCACACGCTGATAGAACTCACGCACCTCTCCTTCGTTGTAGGTATTCGCCAACGATAACATAGGGTACTTATGCGCCACTGACTTGAACGACTGGTTCAAGTCACTTCCCACCCGTTGGGTCGGCGAATTAGGATCAGCATACTGCGGATAGAACAATTCCAAATCCTCCAACCGATGCATCATCTGGTCGAAGTCATAATCCGAGATGGTTGGCTGATTCAGCACATAATAATTGTAATTATGTTGCTCCAACTCCTTCCTGAGTTGTTCAATTTCTTCTTTTGGGTTCATCTCTGTATGTTGAGACCTCCGCAAGGTCCAGCCCTTATTATCAGGATCCTTTTTAATAGCCCAAATTCTCTCCTACCAATACGACAACATGCCGACCTTTCGGTGAGTTCCTAAGAAAATGGACATAGTTGCAGATGGATTCTGGAGAGTTACAATTTCGGCACACACCGTCAATTTGACAAGGAGTCGTGATATCGAATCGGGCAGCATTGATGGGAGATGCCGTTCCCCTCACCCTTGCCAGAGCCGATTCTACCGTTTGAGATACTTTGTTCAAACCAATGATGAAGATCACTTTCTTCGGTCCCCAAGTAATCGCAGCCACCCTGTTTCCATTGCCATCGATATTCACAATGACACCATCCTCCGAAATGGCATTGGCACTGGTGAGATAGACATCAGCAGAAAAAGCCCTAAGATAGATGGCCTGTACATCCTCTGGACTCTCTGCCATGTCACGATCAAGCACTTCCAAGGTTCTTCTGTTTCTCAACGCATCAGGTATTCCCAAATCACGAATCGTCATAGAGCCACCCCATGTCACGTAGCTTCCATCTTCAATCAGTTCTGATACTTTGTTCACTGCTTCTGCTGCTGTCGGACAATAAAATCCCTCAATATGACGACGTTGCAGGTTTTTGATAACTGTCTTGGCAAGACGAGTGTTTCTTTGTTCTTGTGGTGTCATATCATTATAGTTTAGTGATTATTACCAAATCGTTGACCCAAACCACATGATCTTTTTTCATGTTTTTATTGTGTCTGAGTTGCATTATCTTACAATCCGAAGAGAATCTTCAAGCCACCATCAACACCACTGAAGCCCATGAAGGCCATTGCAAGGAGAGAGGCTGTGACAAGGGCTATAGGAACACCTTGGAAGGCTTTAGGAACGTCAGCCAACTCGAGTTGCTCACGCAAACCTGCAAAGAGTACCATCGCGAGAAGGAAACCAATACCTGTAGAAAGAGCGTAAACGATGCCTTCAAGCAGGTCGTAATCCTTTTGAATGACGAGGATAGCCACACCAAGGATGCAGCAGTTGGTAGTGATGAGGGGAAGAAACACACCGAGTGCCTGATAAAGGGCTGGCATAGTCTTCTTGAGGATAATCTCAATCATCTGCACAAGAGCTGCAATAACAAGGATGAAGGCAATGGTCTGAAGATATTCGAGGCCAAAAGCATTGAGCACATAGACCTGCAGGAGATAGGTAACAATGGTGGCAACCACCAAAACAGCGGTCACAGCCATACCCATGCCCGATGCAGTATCAACTTTCTTGGACACACCGAGGAACGGACAGATGCCAAGGAACTGTGCCAAAACAACGTTGTTGACGAAGATGGCAACAATGATGATGAGTATCAAACTTAAAACGTAATCCATAATTGATCCTCCTTATGCTTTCTTTGTAATTTTGTTGAATACGACGATGAGGTAGCCAAGGGCAAGGAAAGCGCCTGGAGCAAGAACGAACATCAGCATGCCATAGTTCTCGCCCCAAAGGGTGAGACCGAAGATAGCACCAGTGCCGAGAAGTTCACGCACCGCACCAAGACAAGTAAGAGCAATAGTGAAACCTATACCAATGCCAATGCCATCAAAGATGGAGGCGATAGGGCCATTCTTGGCTGCAAAAGACTCTGCACGTCCGAGGATAATGCAGTTCACCACAATGAGTGGGATAAAGAGTCCAAGGCTCTTGTCGATGTCGGGGGCATACGCCTTGATAACCATCTGAAGCACTGTCACAAGACTGGCGATAACCACGATGTAAGAAGGGATGCGCACAGCGTCTGGGATGAGCTTCTTGATGGAGGCAATGATGAGGTTGGAGAGGATGAGCACACACATAGTGGCAAGACCCATCGACATTCCATTGATGGCAGATGAGGTGGTACCGAGTGTTGGACACATACCCAACAACAGAACAAACGTCGGATTCTCCTTGACGATACCATTTATCAATACTTTGAAGTTGTTCATCTTATTTATTTACAATTTAATCATTTACAATTTACAATCAATTTTTCTATTTGAACATTTACAATTTTCATTCCAGCCTGCATACCGCATGGCTAAATTGTATATTGCAAATTGTCAAATGGTAAATTATTCTATTCAATTGCTACAGGTTTTCCCATCTCAGCAGCAGAGGCTTGCTGAGAAGCACCAGAAGTGACATCCAGGCCGATGATAATCTTGTCGTAGGCATTCTGGATGGCACGCAGAAATGCACGGCTGGTGATGGTAGAGGCTGTGATGGCATCCACTTCACCACCGTCCTTGCTCACGGTAAAATTGTTCGTACCTGGGTTCATACCAATAATCTTATCCTGAAACCACTCCCCTGCCTTAGCACCGAGACCCGGAGTCTCTTGATGTTCCAGCACAGTGTAGCCAAGGATGTCGCCATCAGTATTGAAACCGACAAGCACTTTAAGAGGGCCACCAAAACCATTTTCAGTGGTCACTACAGCCTTACCAAGCAGGTTGCCGTCCTTGTCGTTGATGTCGTAAGCTGTGAAATTATCGACCTCCCAAGGTTCAGACACTTGGATGTCATCACTGCCCATGACGGCCTTGATGCCAGCAGCCAGATTTTCAGCATTGATTTTCTCTATCTGAGGAGCCGTAACAGCATTGACAGAAGCAAGTACGCCCGCAGCAACGATGGTGATGACGGTGAGCACCACCAACATATTGGTTAATGAAGACTTTAACTTTTTCATACGCTATCCTCCTTTATTTCTTTGCTGGCACTTCGCCAAAGCGCTTGGGTTTGAACTTGTTGTTGATCAATGGTACGAAGGCGTTCATGATGAGAATGGCGAACGACATGCCTTCTGGATAAGCACCATAAGCACGGATGATGACCGTCAGAGCACCAATCACTACACCATAAACGAGCTGTCCGTTCTTGCTCATGGGGGATGTCACATAGTCGGTGGCCATGAAGATGGCACCCAACAGAAGACCACCACTCATCAGTTCTGCCAAAGGATTGGCATAGACAGGATCGGCAATGTTGAGCAGACCGGAGAAGACAACCACCGTGACAAGGATGCTCACAGGGATGTGCCAGGTGATGACTTTCTTCACCAACAGGATGATGAAACCGAGGATGAGCGCTGCCGCACAAACCTCACCCAGACAACCACCCGTGTTGCCAACGAGCATGTCATAGAAAGAAGGAAGTTCCTTCAGCATCTCTGGATTGCCGCTCTTGAAGGCCGCCTTCATGATGGACAGCGGAGTGGCTCCCGTCTCAGCATCGAGATAGGTGCCAAAGCCCTGTCCTGGAACTGGCCAAGTGGTCATATCCACAGGGAAAGAGATGAGCAGGAACGCACGACCAGCAAGGGCCGGATTGAAGAGGTTGCAGCCAAGACCGCCGAAGGTCATCTTCACCACACCAATGGCGAAGAGCGCACCCACGATAATGATCCAAGGCTGGATGTTGCTGGGCATGTTGAACGCCAGCAGAATACCCGTGAGGATGGCAGAACCATCGCTGACGGTACACTTGGGATTCTTCAGCATGAACTTGTTGATAGCCCACTCGAAGAACACACACGAAACCACCGAAATGGCTGTGGTTATGATTGCCCCCACGCCAAATTTGATGAACGAGCAGATGAGTGCTGGCACCAAAGCGATGCACACCCAGTACATATTATTCTGCACGGAGTCGCCACTGTGGACGTGAGGTGAAAGTGATACTACTAATTTGTTAGCCATAATAAAATGAGTTTTTAATTAGGAATTAGGATTTAGGAATTAGGAATTGAATGTTGGTATTCATTCCTCATTCCACATTCCTCATTCCTCATTTCTTGTTAGCCGCCATCTGACGAGCACGGATATTAGTCATTACTGTTGTTTTACCCAAACGGATGAGGTCGAGCAACGGACGGTTGGACGGGCAGGTGAACTGACACGAGCCACACTCGATACAACTAGTGATGTCCTCAGCCTCCACTTTGTCCCACATCTTCTTACCAGAGCAAGTAGCCAAGAGATATGGTTCCAAGCCCATCGGACAAGCACTCACACACTTGGCGCAACGGATACAGGGTTGCTCTTCGCCACGACGCACATCGTCACCACTCATGATCAGTACACCAGAAGAGCCCTTGCAGATAGGTACCTCGATATTGATGAGTGCCTTACCCATCATGGGACCACCGCCAATCACCTTCACATCGCCATCGGGCAGACCACCACAAGCCTCGATAAGTTGGCTCATGGGTGTACCCATACGAGTG
>JBGUMY010000318.1:0-12100 GCA_045117095.1 Bacteroidaceae bacterium
ATAGCGAGGTGGGGGGGGGGGCCATCCCAAAAGTTTCCTATCGAGGCTATACAAACATGGAGGCTGATGTCAATTTGCAATACGCATCGGGCAATGTTCCTGCTGCTTTAGATGGTAATTACAATACAGTTGAAATTCCAGATGTTCAATTTCCCATGAAAGTGTTCCTCACGAATGGAGAACGAACAGATTCCACATGGATTATACCTGAACTCCGTCTTGACATTGCTCGTAACATGAACATTGACATTCCTCTGCCAAAGGGATATAGTCTTGGGTATGCTGGAGCGCAGAATGGAACGGTTGAAGTAGAAGGTCAATCTTTGAAGTATGTGCCAGCGGAGAATGAATTCTCGGATGTGATAGAGTTCACCTACTATCAAGGTTCCAACTTTCGTGGCTCTTCGTATTGCAGCTTGACGAATAAAATAATTCCTTGGGAATTGAAGAAGGGATGGAACTGGATTTCACACAGTTTTGATGTGGGCATGAAGCCGACCGATGTCTTTGATAAGAATGTGGTAGAGGTGAAGAACCAAACGAAGGGATTAGTGTATGACTCAAAGTATGGTATGGTGGGCAACTTGACAGAATTGGTGGCTGGCGAAACTTATAAGGTGAGGGTCACAGAGGATGACGATGCACCTTATCAGTTGACAGGCTATCTGTATGATGCAGAAGCCAATGCTATCAACTTGAAGCAAGGTTGGAACTGGATTGGCTATCCAATGGCAAACGAGGCTACCATAGAGGATGCCTTGAAGAACTTCGAACCAGTAGGGGGTGATTGCATCGTTGGACAAGAAGATTTCACTTCCTACTCTGGTAGCGCATGGGTTGGCACATTGGAAGTTCTCACCCCTGGCAAGGGTTATATGTACAAGTCTGGTGAGGCGAAATCCGTCCACTTCAGCAAAGCATCTGAAGCTAAGGTAAGAGAAGCGAAAGCAAGAACAGAAGAGACGGCTGAAAGCCTATGGACTTGTGACATCCATAAGTATCCAAACAGGATGCCTGCCATCGTTCGTCTTTATCAAGAGGATGTGGAAGCAGATGCCAACAACTACGATGTGGCTGCCTTCTGTGGCGATGAATGTAGAGGTATAGGCAAGGTCGTGAAAGGTGTATTGATGATGAATGTATGTGGAGAAGGGGATGAAACCATCACGTTCAAAGCCATTGATAAAAAGTCTGGCATTGTGATGGACATCAACGAAAGTGTTACCTTCACAGGCGATGTGCTGGGTGCATACACAGAACCATTCAGGCTGACTCTTGGTGAGGAAAACATCACAGACATCGCCATCATCCCAAGCAGCACGGGTATTGAGGAAATCGTCTACAATGCGGCAGGTCAGCATGTAACGAAAGACAAGCAGGCTTTGCCAAAAGGTGTGTACATCCACATGAAGAATGGAAAGGCAACAAAGGTGTTTGTGAAGTAACAATTTTCCAAAAACAATGCATTTGGAAATAGACCCTCAAAAACCTGGCTCGAGCCAAATCATCGATTGGCTCGAGCCAACTGATGAAATGGCTCGAATGTCGTAGATACGCTTTAAGATGATGAGCCGAGTGCTAGCAGGCCGTAGAAGACGTATTCTACATCGCTGTAGTCATCGAGTAGAGTGGGCACGAAACTTCCATTGTCTTGCCAATGAGCTTGGATGAAGGAAGTGGCATCGTTGAAATCAGATCCGATGAGACGAAGGGTGAACAAGGCGACAGCTGTGCTCAAAAGGTCTGGAATGGGCGCTTGCTCATTGGCATAGAAACCACCAGAGTCATCTTGCCGCTGCTGGAGCCATTCCACATAAGTAGGGTCAAAAGGTTCGCCCATCTGATGCTGCATGGCGAGGATGCAACAAACGGAATTTGTCGTGAGGGTTGAGGGTTTAGCGTTAATGATTAAGAGTTGAGAGTTTAGGGTGGAGGGTTGGCGTTCGCCAGAAAGGAAGTCAAAAAACTGTCCATAGACGGTATCCTGATGGCGACTCTCCTGCACGGTGAGGTTGAGCTTCATGTGGAGTAGTTTTGCAGGGGTAAAGACAGCTTCGAATACCTCTCCAAATTGCTGATAATAAGCATCTTCATGACCACCTGCATTCATGTAGCCATGTGCCGTCTTCTGCGAGGCGACAAACATCTGCATAGCTTGCTGCGCCTCTGGGGTCATGCGTTTCCAACCCCTCCGCAAAGCCCTATATACCTTATATAATAATGGTGTCCTCACTCTAAACACTAAACTCTCAACTCTACCAGAACAATTCTTAACTCTTAACTCTTAATTCTCAACTCTTCACTTCTCAACTCTTCACTTCCAATATCTTTTCCGTCACCTGATAGAGGAGACGTTTCAGTTCCAATTCATCCAAATCGGTGAGGGCATCGAGTGCTTGCTGATGGTAAAGATCAGTCAATCGCTGCAATTCATCCTTTACCTCTTCTTGGCTCCACGTGGGATGTTCTGTCTGCAAAGCCAATGCAGCTGTGGGACGAGTTGAGAACTGAGAGTTGTCTTGCGTGAAGTCTTCAAGGTCATCCTTCAACTGATAGGCGATGCCCAAGGCTTCAGAATAGGTTTTCAGCATAGGTCGAAGATGGGAAAAGTTGCCTGTGCAACTGAGGCCTAACATCAGCGATACCTCGAAAGCTGGAACGGTCTTGTAGCGGAAGATATTCATCACAAAGTCCATCGTGACGGGCGATTTGTCCCACATCAGTTCCTCCCCTTGCCCTCGGCAAAGCTTGACGTGCGCATCAGCAATGAGACGGAGGAGTTCAGCATTGTTGCTCTGAGCAAGAATGCGGTAACCCTGTCCCAAGAGTGCATCGCCCACATTGATGGCAAAAGCATCGCCATAGAGGGCATTGATAGTGGGTTGACCATAACGGGTTTCATCTCGGTCTTCTACATCATCGTGAATGAGCGAGGCCTTGTGGAAACACTCCACAGCCACAGCCGCACGATGCACATCGGTGCTCATTTCAGTCTTGCCTGTCAACGCTTGCCAAACGGCCGAAAGCAGGAAAGGACGCCAACGTTTACCCTCACCACTCATCCAATTCAAGCACATACGTTCCGTCAAATCGGTGGCAGGTTGCATGAGTTGTTCCAACTCCGGGCGGGTGAACCAACGGCTCACCTGTGCATGAATAGCCTCATGGTCGAGCAGTTTTGGAGTAACCTCATCGCTCAACAAGGTGAGCAATTCCTCCACATAATCCACATCCACATGGGTGTTGCGACAACCTGAATCATTCAGGGCAATCGCCAAACCAGGCACAGCATGACGCACCAGCAAAGGGAAAGCCTTCTCCAACGAGTCGAGGCAACTCACTCCAATGACAGCATCGACCACACGATTCTCTATCAGTTCGATGACCTGCGTGAATCCCTCGGCTACGATGCTGAGTCCACCCAGCTGCTCCACCTTGTCCTGCAAATGAGGAATGTGGCAACGTCCACAACGATGGCAGAGCAATCCATACTCATCGTACTCTGCCTGACACTCTCCATAACGGCTCAGACATTTGGGCAACATCAGCAGTCGACGCTCATGAGGAATGCCGGCGACGATGGGTAACCAAAGCAGGTTGTGAATCTCGACCATCAGCCAGTGGAGAATGGACTGTTGAGCGTCGAGAGTCGAGAGTTGGTCGGTCTGTTGGAGAAACGCATCAGCCAATTGTTCCAGTTGCTTGAGCGACACAGGAGGGCACAGGTGCTGCGTCTGCACAAAGGCTTTGAGAGCCCTGCGCAGATGCATTCGCTGTTCCAGCGTGGGTGGGATGATGTTTTGTCTATCCATAGGCTCCAAATCCAAAGAAGTAATGTCTTTTCAACCATCGATATGGGAGGCTCTGCTCTGGAATGTGTTTTGTGTTTGTGTCGTGGCTGGGGATACTTTTCATTTTTAAATATTCTTCCATTGCAGTACCTCGTGTCGTAGTTTCTTGGGCGTCATATCCTTGCAGGATTTTAGCCATAAGTTGCGGATTCTCCATCATAATGCACCCTCGTGTGCTTTGGGCTATTTGACGTCTCATTCCAGCAAGGAACTGAGAGTTTGCGTAGAGTTCGGTCATATTGCTAGCATCGGCATTGAGGAAGTCAGTCGCCATCTGAATGACTGGACAAAATTCGAGAGCCCCTGAAGGAGAGACGTGATGACTCATGCCTGTAGCTCCAGGACACATCGCCCTACCCTCTTCGTCCCAATACACATCGACAAGGACTACTGGGGCATTGAGCCGTTCGTGGACAAGGAATTGACGAAGTCCCAAGATTTGCTCTTCAGTCAACGCCTGCTCAGGTTGAGCATCGGCTCCGACAGGCCGATAGATGTAATACCAAAGATAGGCAGCTCCCTCCTGAGCCACTCGCTCGATGTGCTGACGGCTCACCAACTCGTCGTAGTTGTGTTTGCAGATGCTGGCAGCAACACCAAAGATGAGTCCAGCCTTGCGACAAGCACGGACACCACGAAGTGTGCGCTGATATACTTCATTGGCTTGGCGACGGCGGTCACTCTCCTCTTCCAAACCCTCGATGCTGATGAGCGGCGTGACATTGCCTGCCTTGCGGAGCTGGAAAGCAATCTCTTCGGTGAGGAGCGTGCCATTGGTGAAGAGTTGGAAGTAGCAATCATGATGCCGTTCGAAGATGCTGAAAAGCCCTTTGTACATCAGAGGTTCGCCACCTAAGATGCCAAAGAACTTGGAACCATGACACTTGCTCTCACGAATGATGCCATCTATCTGCTCCATCGTCAGATGCATCCGTCCTCCCTGACTTACCCAACATCCGCTACAAGCCAAGTTGCAAGCCTCCGTGACAGAAATCATGTTGAAAGCAGGGAAGAAAGGTTTACCTTGCTCCTGCCGCTGTTGAAAATGACGCATATTCCACAGATTAGGCCAGCAGAAGTTCCAGCAGAACTTCCACAAAAGCCTGACAGGAGTTTGTCGGAACACCCTCCAGCCGATTTTCATCAATGAGGAATATGAAGACATGAATCTGGTGTGAGTTAAGAATTAAGAATTAAGAACCTTTAGCTCGACGAAGTCAATTAAGAATTAAGAACCGTTAGCTCGACGAAGTCAGCTGAGAGTTTAGGGGGTAGGTTTGATCAGTTTTATCTTTCTCGCTACTAATTTCTCGCGAAGAGTCTTGGCATAGAGTTCCTTGGTGTCCAACTTGATGGCATTCTCCTGCTTTTCTTCCCCACCATTGATGGGGCTGCGGTCGTACTTGGGGAAGATGATGGCACAGGCAGGACAAGTGCGAGCACAGGCAGGACAATTGTTCTTGCAGTTATGAGGATGAACTACACGGATGCGTTCGTCCACCATCTCATACACTCCAAAGGGACAGAACTCCAAGCATTTGCCACATTCGGAACATACATCCTTGTCGAGCGTAGGATACCAAGCATCCTCACCCAACTTGCGTGGCATCGCCTCCATCTGCTTCGTCCACACTTCAGCCTCTTCAGAGCTGACCTCAACAGGTTGCACGCCCAATGCCTTCAACACCTCTTCGGCAGACTCGTCACGAAGGTTCAAGGACTGAGCTGCCTCAACGCCTGCATAAGCAAGAAGGCTCTTCACAGCTCTGGGATGACACGCCACAAGGGTCGTGTTGGCTATCTCCTGTATGGTTTCAGCCTTGTTCTCACAAAGTTCGCAAAGGTCGCTGAGCAACGTCACTTCCATGCCAGCATTTTGGGCAGCAACTGCTACCTTAACCACCTCAGCACGGTCGATGAAAGTCCGTGAGGAACAAGTACAGATTGTTAGTTTCATATTATTTCAATTTGTTGTCATCCAATTCTTAAACTCTGCTGCCTTATTCTTGCTGACAAAGAGTGGTTCAGGCAGTTCAATCGGCATCCTCAACAACAGACGGCTATCGAACCAAACGACAATCTCTTTCACACAGTCACGCGCCACAATATATTGTTTGTTGGCACGATAAAATCGAGAGGGGTCTAATCCGACAATGATGGAATCAAGCGAACGGTTATAGAGCATCATCTGACCCGACTTCAAGAAAATTTGGGTCTTGCGATCCGTGCTGTAGATGCAAGCCACATCCTCCATACTGACAGGTACAAGTTTGTCCTTAACGGGCACAAGCAGAGAGGTCATATAGTCGTTAGACGTGGAGGGCTTCATCTTCATCATACGCTGGAGATATTCCATCACATCGCTGTGTGTCCATCGTTTGAACTTGTCCAAAGCACGAGTCAGTTCTGAGGTCTTGATAGGTTTGAGCAGGTAGTCAACGCTGTTCACCGTGAAGGCATCCAACGCATATTGGTCATAAGCGGTGGTGAACACAATGGGAACGGTGACTTCCATCTCCTGAAAGAGGGTGAAGGCTGAGCCATCACTCAGATGGATATCCATGAAGATAAGGTCGGGAGCTGGATTGCTGCTCAACCATCGGACAGTTTGCTGAACACTCTCCAACACCTTCAAGACCTCAATCTCGGGGTCTATCTCTTGCAGCATGGCGATGAGATTCTCGCTGGCCGCCGTTTCGTCTTCAATAATCAGTACTTTCATGCTATCCTAATGGCAATATGACTTTGAATTCCTTGTCTGTCTGCTCCACCCTAATCTGCCGATTCATCAACAGGGCGAAACGTTTCTCCAAATTGCTCAACCCCGTCCCATGCGTTTCAGGCTTGTACTGCTTGGGATAGAGCGGATTGATAACCATCAGCTCCTTTGCTGCGTTCATTACAATGTCAATCCTCATCCTGTGCTCGCTGTCAATCATGTTGTGAACAGTCACGTTCTCAATCAGAGGCAAGAGTGCCAATACAGGAATGGTCAAGTTCATACAATCCTCAGGCACATCGATGTGGACATCCAATTTACCGGCATACCGCACCTCCATCACCTCACAGAAGGAACGAGCGAACTCCAGCTCTTCTTCCAAAGGCACAAGACCCTTGCGCTCGCTCTGCAGGATGTAACGGAAGATGTCGCTCAAATGGTCGATATAGCAAATGGTCAATTTATCATCCTTTTTTCTCACCAAGCTGCTGATGCCGCCCAAAGAATTGAAGAAGAAATGCGGATTGATTTGGTTGGTGAGGGCTGTGCAGCGGCTCTCCAAACTCTCTATCTTCAATTGCTGCAATTCCTCCTCCTTCTTCTGATGGATGATGTTCAGATAGTTGGTGTAACCCAACAACAGCCCCATCATGCCCATCACAACGAACTGGAACGTCAAAATGATGGGACGTCCGTCAAATCCTGTGCAGATGAGCATCGTGATGCCCTTGTAGATGCCGTATGCCACAATGGTCAGTGCCGCATTCGGCAGGATACGTCCTTTCAGTTGGGTGTTCTTCAGCCAACGATAATTAAAAAACAACATTCCCATCGAGAGAATCCAAAACAGGAAGAAACGTATCAACGTGTTGTCGATGTAGCAGGCACGTCCCTCAGCAGGCACACAATTCCAGTCCCAACTCAGGAAGAGCAAGTTGGGATAACTGACAAAGAGCGTGCATACCAAACTGGCCAGCAGCATCTTGTTAATTGATTTGTCGTATTTCATGAGGCAGAAATGCTTTTTGACACTTTTTGACGGTACAAAGTTAGCAACAAATTCTCAATCCACCCCGCCATTATGCATGAAAACGTAAAATCAGCACATCATGCCGATTTTACAAAACACAATCATACAAAAAAAGGCCCGCATCGCAATGACGCAGACCTTTTCGCTCTTTACACCAATCTATGGGTGGGATTCGGACGTCCTGGCTGTAAATAGCGCCATGCTAACACCTCGTCTGTGTATTGACCATCAATCGCCTCGAGCAATACCTCACGAACAATTTCATCCAGATGCTCAGGTGTCGTTTCCACACGAGCATTGATGATGAGTTTCACATTATCGCTGGTACCAGCCGTACCACGCAGTTGCAAAGTCGAGACATCACCAGTGATGTTGCCAACTGCATATTGCTTGCCATTCTCAGCAATCACCTTCACGTGTCCCACACGTAGTTTCTCTTGCTTGATGGCTCGACAAATGCCCATCATGATATCTTTCAGCACCGTGTCCCAATAAACGTTCTTGCCAGAGAGTGCAACCGTGCCATTCAGCCATCCAAGCACAGCCTCACCATGCGCATACTTGTCGTAATCGATGTCGAGAATCTTCGTGCCCTCACCCTGACGATTGGCCACTTCCTCGAACCACTCCTTGATGCCAGAGCCGTTCATCGTACTGGCCGCCATCACCTTGGTGTGGTGGAAGCAATTCTGCGTATCCTTCATCAATTTCTCCAACTCCTCATCACTTAACAAATCAGTTTTAGTAATCAGTATTACCTCGCTCTCTTCCAATTGCTTACGGTAGATGTAAGCCGCATCCTCGTGCAATCCACCATCACCTCCATAGAGGATAGATTTCAGCCGCATGGGGTCGCTCAGCACGGTGAGTGGGGAGACGATTACCTCCGTGTTGTGATACTTCTTCAATGGACGAACGATGGTGGCGGTGAGGTCTGCACAACTGCCCACAGGCTCTGCCAAGATAACATCGGCCTCCACATCATAACGCAAGGAATGGATGGCATCAACGAAACCATTGAAATTGCAGCAGAAACAACTGCCAGCCACTTCTGCTACTTGCAGATTGGCCTGCTTTAACAAACGGCTGTCAACGAGTTCAGGAGCCTGGTCGTTGGTGATAAGCCCCACACGTTTGCCCTGAGCCATCAGCCGCTGGGCAACGTCCCAAATCAAGGTGGTCTTTCCTGCTCCGAGGAATCCACCACAAAGAATCAATCTTGTCTGGTTCATTTCATTTATAACTTATTATTTATCACTCTTAACTTTTCCCACACCCGCAAGCATGGTTTTTCTTCTCATTAATCGGTTCGAGCACATACTTGAAGAAGAGTGCTGCAAGGCTGGAGCCGATGATCGGTGCAAGGACATACACCCAAAACCATCCACCCACCGCATCAGGCAAAGCTGCATCGCCCCATCCAGCAAAATACGCCACAATTCGAGGTCCTAAATCACGAGCAGGATTAAGTCCCGCCTGTGTCAGTGGTGCAATAAAAAAAATGATGCTGCTCACCGTCAGTCCGATGAACACGGGTTGCAAGTCAGAAGAAGGACGTCCCACATTGCAGTCCTCTGTCAAAGCAAAGATGAACAGCGCCAACAGGAACGTACCAAAGCCTTCTGCACACATCGCCAATGGCAACGAAACCACAGAGACGGATGCATCGCCAGGGTTAGGATAGAACTCGCCAAACATGCGGGCAGTATCCACCGATGCCGCTGTACCTCGCACTATTTCGTGAGCAGCCTCATAGTGTTCGATAGAAGCCGAAAACAGACCGTAGAGCACAAATCCTGCCAACACAGCACCCAACATCTGTGCCACCAGATAAAGCGGCAACCTCTTCGCACACATACGTCCAGCCAACACCATCGCCACCGACACAGCAGGGTTCAGATGGGCACAACAAATGTTGCGAGTCAAGAAAATGGATAACGTCACACCCAAACCCCACACCAATCCAATCTGGAAGATACTGTTATACTCGCCAAACAAAACAGCCACAGCCACGCTGCAGCAACCCAAAAGTGTGAGAACAAACGTTCCCATCATCTCTCCAACAAAATCTTTCATATTTCTTTCAATTTAATGATCAGAGTCCTTCCATATCACCGATGGTCAGACCTCAAATTTCATGCAAAGATATTCATATTTTCCCAAACTTGTTCCCCGCCCCATCACCATCACGAAAAGCTCTTGTCCCATCACGAAAGCAAGTAACCAACACTCCCTCTTCCTCCATCCATGAGAAACAAAAACAATACCTCACATACACAAACAATTGAATTGCCAACGTTTTGTGTATGTGAGGTGATGATAGGATCATTCAAGTGTGTCCTTTTATGAAACGACATTGCTCACGATAGACAAAAATACACACTTTTTTGCCTTTTCAAGCATTTTTCTTGATGGATGTTCCATTTTAATCCTTCAATTCTTCATTATTTCAATTTTTAATCATTACCTTTGCAAAAGATATTACAAACCTAAAATAGAGCAAGAAAATGAAAGTACGTTTTAGCATCGAATACAATACCCAATGGGGTGAGGACTTGCGAGTGCAACTCTGCAAGGTGGACAAAGGAGGTCAAAAAAGACCCATGAAGGAATACCGCCTCGATACCTATGACGGTAAACTGTGGGAGGGTGAAATCACGCTCCAGAACACAGGCATGGAAGGCATTGAGTACAAGTATGCCATGTATCGCAACGACCAACTCGTGTGGACAGAATGGGAAGTGGCGCCTCACAAGGTGACCTTCGATGGCATCACAAACCAGTATATTATGAGCGACAAATGGCGCCCCATACCTGAAGATCTACCGTTGTTCTCTTTAGCCTACATCAACCTGAACCCTCACGACAACCCATTCCCAGCGGGTCAAAGCCCCACGAACACGCTCTACTCCTCCACCCTACAACTACGTGTGGTGGAGCCACGACTGAGAAAAGGTGAGTGGTTGGCGCTGTGTGGCAACACACCTCAGTTGGGCGAATGGCAGCGTCCCAAGCAGATGGAACCAATCAATTTGCAGGAATGGGCGGTGAACATCGATGCCGATATGCTGTTTGACGAAGCAGAATATAAATATGTGGTGGTAGATGCGGAGAACCATATCCTGCGTTGGGAAGAAGGACAGAACCGCAGATTGCGTTGTCCACGTTTACAACCCCGACAGATGTGGGTGAAGACTGATGATAGACCAGTCATGAATGGCGACTGCTGGAAGGTAGCTGGTGTGGTGATTCCTGTGTTCTCGCTCCGTACGGCAAAGAGCTATGGCGTGGGCGACTTCGGCGACTTAAAGACGCTGATCCAGTGGGTAGTGAAGACCAAGATGCACGCCATTCAAATTCTGCCCATCAACGATACCATGATGACGGGCACTTGGCAGGATTCCTATCCCTACAACTCTATCAGCATCTACGCATTCCATCCTTTGTATTGCGACATCAATGCCCTGCCTAAGTTGAAAAACAAGTTGGAAATGGAGAAGTTCCTGATGCGACAGCAGAAGGTGAATGCCCTGAAGGAGATTGACTATGAACAGGTGATTGCCATGAAGATGGAATATCTGCACAAGGCGTTTGACCAGGAGGGTCAAGAGGTGATGAAGCAAGAGGATTTCAAAACGTTCTTCTACGAAAACAAAGACTGGTTGCTCCCCTACGCTACTTTCTCCTATCTGCGCGATGAGTACAAGACAGCTGAGTTTGGTAAATGGCCGAAGTACAACCAATACCATGCAAGGGAGATGGAGAAACTCATTCAGGAGCATCCGAATGAGGTGGCTTTTTATTATTATGTGCAGTATCAGTTGCACAAACAACTCTTGGCAGTACGTCAGGAAGCTAGAAAATATGGAGTCATCCTCAAGGGCGACATTCCTATCGGCATCTCGAGAAATAGTGTTGAAGCATGGGCACAGCCTCATTTGTTCAATCTCAACGGACAGGCAGGAGCTCCACCAGATGACTTCTCTAAGGACGGTCAGAACTGGGGATTCCCTACCTATAACTGGGATGAGATGGCCAAGGATGGTTATCAATGGTGGATTCGCCGTTTCCAGAAGATGGAAGAGTATTTCGATGCCTACAGAATCGACCACGTGTTGGGCTTCTTCCGCATTTGGGAAATCCCTATGCATTCCGTGCATGGACTCTTAGGTCAGTTCTCCCCTGCCCTGCCGATGAGTGTGAATGAGATAGAGAGTTACGGTTTGCGCTTCAATGCCGAAATGATGACTCGTCCATACATCACAGATTGGACGCTGGAACACATCTTCGGATACAAAGCAGACTTAGTGAAGGCACTCTATCTGCAAGCACGAACGGACGGACGCTATGACCTAAAGGATGAATACGCAAGCCAACGAAAGATTGAGGCTGCTTTTGCAGGAAAGACCGATGAGGACAACAAAAATCTTCGTGATGGCTTGTATGCATTGGCTTCGAATGTGTTGTTCGTGCCAGACAGAAAATACCCGGAAGTGTATC
>JBGUMY010000319.1:0-3933 GCA_045117095.1 Bacteroidaceae bacterium
TACCTACAAGGATGGTGCAACAGGTGTGACTTACATCAAGCGATTCAATGTGTCCAGTGTCACACGCGACAGGGAGTATGACCTCACAATGGGTACGCCGAAGTCGAGAGTGACGTGGTTCTCAGCCAACAGCAATGGTGAGGCGGAAATCATTAAGGTTACTCTGAAGCCTCAGGAGAAGTTGAAGAAATTAGTCTTTGAGAAAGATTTCAGCGAAGTAGAAATTAAGGGGAGAACGGCTCGTGGCAATCAGTTGACGAAGCACGAAATTTACCGTATTCAGCTCAAGGCTCATGGTGGCAGTACTTTGGGTGGATTGAAAGTGTGGTGGGATCCTGATGTGCAGCGCATCAACTACGACGAACATGGTGAGTATCTGGGTGAGTTCCTCAACAACGACCAAATTTTGGTAGTACTGCCTACAGGTGAATACTACCTGACCAACTTTGATGCCAACAACCACTACGAGCAGAACATCCTGCGTATCGAGAAGTATAAGTCTAAGAAAGTGTGGACGGCTGTTCTTTGGGATGCGGAGAATCAGAACCAGCCTTACATCAAGCGGTTCGTCTTTGAGGAGTCAAAGAAGAAGCAGAGTTTCTTGGGCGAAAATCCTGAGAGCCAGCTGATTCTACTGACCGATACCCCGTACCCACGTCTTGAACTCACTTTCCTCGAACCAGACACCTTCAGAGGACCACTCGAGGTGGATGCGGAGGAGTACATTGCCGTGAAAGGCTTCAAGGCCAAAGGTAAACGCCTCACCACCTATGCACTCGACCAAGTGAGGGAACTTGAGCCTCTTCGAGTACCAGAAACTGAACCCGAAGAGGAGTCAGAAGAGGATATCGAAGAGGTCATCGACCCAGACGAAGGCAAAAGCGACAACGATATCCGTGACGAGATCACAGGCCAGTTGAAACTTTTTTAGTGAAGAATTAAGAACCTTTAGCATTCGACGAATTCAATAAAGAGTGGGGGCATCTTTTCACATAAGGATAAAAGGTTTGGCAATAGCAACTTTGTTGTTGCTGAGCCTTCATGCATGGAGTCAAGAAAACGCTCAATTCTTCACATTCAACTCTCAACTCAACAAGGAGGTTCTTCACTCTACCCTCTTTGGGGTGGGTTGGTCGAATGTGTTAGACACTTACCTTTCCCCCTACAACTACAAAGGTACGGACATCCGCATCCAAAGGGAGACCATGCGGATGACCACGCTGTGGAATGGACATGTGTCCAACCAGTCATTCATCGACTTCAACGCAGCCATCAACAAGAACCGCGTCCGCAATACAGATGAATACGCAGGAGGCATCCGTTATTCACAAGGCTGGTTCTATAATTTCGGGGGAGGCAACACCGTCAACCCTGTGGAGCGCTCTACTTCCCGATGGAACTTTGCTGCAGGACTTATGGCCTCAGGGTATTTGGGAGCTATATATATTGACCGTAGTGGCAACAACCCAGCTCAGGCCAAAGCAGAATTAATGGTTGATGTGAGTGGTTTAGCCACCTATGATATGGTCATTGCCCGTCATCACTACCTATGGAGCTATCAGGTGTCCCTGCCTTTCATCGGCATCGCCTTCTCGCCCCACTACGGCGAGAGCTACTACGAGATTTACACGATGGGGAACAACGGCCACAACGTTGTTTTTGCCTATCCAGGCAATATGCCTTCCATGCGGCACAGACTGACACTCAACATTCCCATCCGTCGTTACACCCTTCGACTGGGCTATGTGGCACAAATCCAGCAATCCACCTTCAACCACCTGAAGTACCACAGCTATACCCACGACTTCGTGATTGGTTTCAACAAATATCTCTATCGACGATGAAGCACCTCCCACAAAACATACTTAGATTTTTCACTTGTCTCTTTTCACTTTTTACTTTAGCAGCTTGCCTGCTCACTTCCTGTGTCAAGGAAGAATCTTACGACAACAGCCGTCAGGGCAATTTTGAGGCATTGTGGAAAATCATCGATGAGCACTATTGTTTCTTCGACTACAAGCAACAAGAATTGGGTGTGGATTGGAATGAGGTACACACTCGCTACGCTCGTCAAGTGAATGAGGACATGAACAATATTCAACTCTTCGAAGTCCTTTGCAATATGCTCGCAGAGTTGCAAGATGGACACGTGAATATCAGCGCTTCCTTCGACTTTGGCCGCAATTGGAGTTTCTATGAAGATTTCCCAGAGAACTATAACGACAGCATTGCCAAACTCTATCTGGGACATAACTATCAGATTGCTTCAGGTTTGAAATACATAATCCTTGATGACAACATTGGCTATGTGCGTTGTGAGACGTTCGAAGATGGCATCGGCGATGGCAATGTCAGCGTGATGCTCAACAGCTTGGCCGCTTGCAACGGACTCATTATAGATGTGCGAGAGAATGGTGGGGGACAAATCACCAAAGCACGTACATTTGCTTCTCATTTCACCAACGAGAAACGCCTCGTTGGGTATGTATCCCACAAGACGGGCAAGGGTCATAACGACTTCTCCACTCCTGAGGCGGAATATCTCGACCCCGCTTCTGATGGCATCCGTTGGCAAAAGAACGTTGTGGTGCTCACCAATCGTGCCGTCTATTCTGCAGCCAACGATTTCGTGAAGTGTATGAAACAATGTCCCAATGTCACCGTTATGGGTGATCAAACAGGAGGTGGTTCAGGCATGCCCTTCAACAGCGAACTCCCCAATGGTTGGCTCATCCGTTACAGCGCCATCATTTTCTATGACCGTGACATGCATCACACCGAATTTGGCATCCAACCTGACATCTCACTCTCTATGTCTGGGGCTGATATTGCTCAGAAAAAGGACACCTATATAGAAAAAGCACGGGAATATTTGTCTAAGTCCAAATAAAGTGCTACCTTTGCACCATCTTAACAAGCGCTTGTGGCGGAATTGGTAGACGCGCCAGACTTAGGATCTGGTATCTCCGATGTGCAGGTTCGAGTCCTGTCAGGCGCACAAGGGAAGGTTGGTAATCGTTTGATATACAATCAAAGATGTTTTTCGTGATTGTAAAATTGTCAACCGATTGTCAACCGATTTTTTAAAGAATATTTAACCACGGATTTTATGAGTCGCGGAGAATTTGAAAAGTTGATTTCACACGATGAACATAAAGATGATATTATGTTTTTAGTGAATGAAGGAATCAAGGATTAAGAGGTATGAAGAAAATTGTGATAATACCATTGGTGACAATATGTTTTGCCCTGACGTTGAACGCTCAAACTGCATTCAAGAAAGTCTATAACGAGGACATCAACCCCATTGAGCAAATAGATCAGGCATTGGTAAAAGCTAAGTCTGAAAGTAAGTTTGTTGTCTGTCAAGTTGGTGGTAACTGGTGTCCCTGGTGCTTACGGTTTGCTGATTTTATAACGAATGACACTACAATCAGTAAGGTCATTGACGAGAGCTTTGTCTATATCCATGTGAACTACGATCCCCGCAAATCTGAGGGCGAGGACAAGGTACAGTTGGCGAAGAAAATGCTGGAACGTCTGAATAATCCTGAACGTTTCGGATTCCCAGTGTTTGTGGTACTTGATGACGAAGGCAGAGTTCTCCATATTCAGGATTCGAGCTTTTTGGAAGAAGGGAAAAGTTACAATCAGGAGAAAGTGCTGCGTTTCTTTAAGAATTGGACTCCAAAAGCCGTGAAGCAATGATACAGAACTACATTAAATCTTCAAGCGTGTTGTACAAGAAAAAAGGCATCGCATCTTTTATTCATTCCATGAAGCACATAAATCGAAGTCTGCATTGTTGAGACAAACAAGTTTTTTCGAAAATTCAAGCCAGCATGTCGTTATGAACGATACGGCGTTTCGTGCCCCTTGATACGGCGTTTCATGCCTCACGATACGGCGTATCGTCAAAGGTGGTACGATGAC
>JBGUMY010000320.1:0-2541 GCA_045117095.1 Bacteroidaceae bacterium
ATCTGGCTGATATCCTGCGTAAAGGCAGCCTGGGTTATCCAAAGGATTTGAGACGTGCCTTCAATCTCTATAAGGCATGCGGATTACCGTACGCTCATTATCGTGTAGGTGAGTTATACGAGCACGGATGGGGCGTGGACAAAGACCTTGAAGCAGCCAAGGCATACTACCGTCAGGCATACAAGGAAGGACATGGGCTTGCAAACAAGAAATTAAATGAGTGGAACTTTTTGGAGTAAGTATGAATGCAGAATTAATAGTATACATCACAGATTTCATCAACTCTTATCTTGAAGGGAACATTGAGCGACTTGTCGATTTTGATTTAAAGAAATTGGCTAAGGATGAAGTGTTTGGGTGTCCTGACAGAAAGTTTGATGCTGATGATTGTAATCTGATGAGGGCAATCTATTGTTTAGTCTTTGGTGAGATATGGCCAAACCTGACAATAGATAATAGTGGTGAAGGGAAGATGCGCGGGGATACTATGAATTCATCTGGCACATTCTTCTCTTACCCCAGGGAGGACAAATTCACTCCGAAATGGAATCCTCCTTCTGAATTGTCAGAAAAGATTCGGTCGTTCCAGTCCTCATTCCATACTATCGGTAACATGACAGTTCTTCCTGATAAGCGTATTGGTGAGTGGAGTATCAATAAACATAGAGGATGCCACGACGAATGGCATGACTATGAAGACCGTTTTCTTGCAGCTTTGTATAAGGTCATGATGCAAATGCCTGATGCGGACGAGGATTTACAAGAGTTGGTTGAACTAAACAAGGAAGATTTCTTGCCATTCTATGGTGAAGATGGTTGGAAACGCTTCATTGATGGAAGTCTTCTGGAGTATTACGTTGACAGAGATTATGTTCCCGTTATAACATCGAAGGGGTACACTTGGTGGCGAGGTGGATATGTCAATAAAGAGCGTTTTTTTAAGGAAGCAAACAGGTATATTGATCGAAGTACGGAAATCATAAAGAACAGAGGGGAACGAATTGTTGAAAAATTAAAAGTTCACCTCTATGGAGCAGATGACCTGGACGTTTCAAAACTTCGTTCGATGATTGGCCGTTGTGAATGGACGTTTGCAAAGACGATGCCTTGGTGTCCTCACGAGTATATTGTTCGTGGTAAATGTCCGCTAACAGAAGAAGAGTTTCTGTATTTCATTGATATGCAGCGACGATTTGGCGTTAAGGAACATTGGGGGAAATATTACAACCCTTATCTCTATGTTGATAAATATAAGTATTGGACGATGGGTGCCCCTGTAGAGGATACCATTGTCATGAACAGGGCAAAAGTGAAACAATAAAAATCACAGAACATGTCACAGTTATGTAAAGATAAGATTTACTGTCCGAAGTGCCAGACAGAAGGCGAATTTGAATATTGGTCATCTATCAATGTTGACCTCGACCCAGAATTGAAGAAGAAAATCTTCAATGAGGAGATTTTTATCTGGACATGTCCCAAGTGCGGTTCCAATGTTTTCATTCCATTTGGTACGCTCTACCACGACATGAGCCATAAGTTCATGATATTCTTTTCGCATACAGAGGATGGAGAAGAAAAGGATTATGAAATGTGGACTATGCCAGAAGGTATTGGCTTACACAAAGCCTATATACTCCGAGTTGTTAAAGGTCTTCTTAATTTCAAAGAGAAAATATTGATACTGGAGAATGGCCTAAACGACATCGCTGTTGAGAAATTGAAATATATTTTCACCCACCATACAGACCCTTCTATGGTCGAGAAAGGTTGGCGGTTGTACTTTGAGGGTATAACAAAGCCTGATAAAGACAATGAGTATGGTCAGATAGTGTTCTATCGCTTATGCCCAGATGATGAGAATAGTGGTCATTTAGCACTGCCGATGGAAAAATACTATGAGCAGTGCCTGTCGCTTGAACTGGATAAGCGCTTTGCAGTAGGCGATTGCGCATGTGTTGATGAGGAATGGATTTCACGGAAAATTAAAGAAGTGGAATGATGAAGTACAACCAAATGAGCGAATTTGTTGACGGTGTGGCCGTGGCTACTCACCGTAACGAGATGGGAAATCTGACATGGGGTCTCATCAACAAAGACAATAATCCTGTGAGTGAGTTCAAGTATAATTATGTTGAACGCTGGGGAGAGGGCTACTACAAATGTGAGATTGGTACCAAGAAAAATATCCTGCGCAATGACGGCTCCGAGGTACTAAAGGTTTGGTTTAATGATGTATTCAAAGTAAAGAAAGGACTCTTTATCTTCAGTAATACAATACGGAAGACAAAGGATCACCCTACACTTTATATGCATGGCTTGGCAAGTGTGAATGGCGACATCCTTGTTCCTCCCATTTTCAATCGCCTTATGTGGCACGATGAAGTTGTTCTAGATTTCTTCTATGCCGAAATAGACAAAAAACCATTTCTGATAACCAAGTCAGGATCCATTATTGATCCGGCAGGTGACCATTTGCCAAAACCATCAGAAGAGGAAGATAACTTTGAATGGAACGGCCCGCAAAATACTGTATGTGAA
>JBGUMY010000321.1:0-4230 GCA_045117095.1 Bacteroidaceae bacterium
AACAACATAGAACAACACCCCACACACCATGTCGAGATCTTTTTGTGGGGATGTGGTACGAGCATTGCTCTTCATTTTTATCTTCAACTCATCCCACAATCCTTGCAGGTATTTAGGAGCACAAGTAGGGTCGCTGAAGATTGTGTCAAGCACATCAGCCACCTCTACAAATAATTCCTCTACCGTGAAGTCGAACAGTTCCATACTGGCCATATAATGCCGAAACGTCTGTTCGCATGTCAACAGCAACGGATGGTCATGAAACCTGCTTCTTAGCCTTTCTGCTGGGCTTGGGTTTAATGTCTTCAACATCTTGATATTTTTTAGTTTGTTCCAGAAGTTTGTCCATCCATGTTGTCAGGCGGTAAGGTGTAAAGAACAAATGGTTTCCTCCTTCAAATTCTATTCGGATACTTTCATCGTCCATTGGCACCTCTGCTCGTAGATTCTGATTACACTTATAAGTGATTCCGTCTGAAAATGTGACGGTCAGAGCATAGTTGCTGTTCATGCAGATTTCCACCATGTGCCTGATGTCCGCAAGACTTCTCCGCTTAATCAAGTCCCCATCTTTAGGTGGCGTAATCTTAAACTCACCAGTGTCGCCACCCAGCCTGTCAATCCACTCCATGAAGTTAGCCATGTGGTTCCAACCCGATGACAGGGAGGACTTGATGTCTATGTCAGGACGGCGCTTGTAATTCGTGAAAGAAAATGTCATACTTTTGATGCTCACCCCCTCCTTTTGACGTCTCCTGTCTACATAATCCCAAAATTGAGTAGGCATCATTTTGGATTGGATGGTCACTTCCATTCCCCAATTATATTTTGCTGTTAACAACCAGTTTAAGCTCTCTTGTATCAAATCTTTCACAGTGTTGGGATTTCTCCACGCTGCGCTGTTCGACTGTATAGCCATCAATCGTACATCAGGACGGTTGTCAATGATAATATAACAATATGGAGTTGATTTTATAGTCGTCTCCTCTATCTTTGGAAGCGGACTTCCAATGGTTGGCTGTTCTTCCCAAATCTGTTTATCTTTCTTGTTAACCAATCGTAGCAACACGAGATTTTCGTCATGCCTCACCACTCGGCAATCATATTTTTCCGCAGCCCCCCTCTTAATCTTTTGTATTGGCAATTCAGTACCTACTTTTTCTCCAAAAAGCAATTCAAACCTCTGTTCAAGTGAGAGATTCTCGACGTTCACACCATCGTCAAACATTGAGCCCTGCATTTGGGGCTTCGGACTGAGAAAATATGAATAGATTGCGTATTTATCCATAGGCTTTGTATAAAAGTTTGGTTCTGTGGCACAAAGATAGCACATTTATTTGAATCTCACCTCATTTTTCAGTATTTATTTCCCAAACTCTTTGTCATTCCATTCTTTTGTCGTACTTTTGCAACCAATCATCGGCGTTTGCCTCGGTGGAGGTGCTGGTGTGACATTGTGGAATTAATAACGCATTAGCAGTTATTCGGAGAACATAGAAACCTGACAAATTTCTAAACATGTTAAATTCTGATAATTGTGAATGTTCGCGCTTGGCGTGGACGTCACTTATCATTTAACAGGGTTTTGTCAGGACCTCTATGTTCGATAAGAGCGGACACGCTTTTTTCGTGCGTAGAGGTCTTGTCATAGATAAGCCCAAGAGAATCCGATAAGTGCTTTTGCCCAGAGTCATAAGCGCGAGGAATGCCAAACAATGAGACAGGCCTCTCTGTTGATATCAGGGAGGATGATCTGCGTGAGTTGTCGGCAGAGGTGTTGGACACCCTGCTGCGCGACCACACGACAGGACGGAACATCTTCTGGGCGACGCATGACTATGAGCCGCTTGGAAGCATGTACGGTTACCATTCGGAGATTCTGCCTGAACTGATTACGGGCGAGCGAGGAATGGTGATCAGACCTCGTGTGCTCAAGTCGAAGGAGAACCAGACTGACCGCTCGAAGGATATGGCAGAGGTGTTCACGCCGTCTTGGGTGTGCAACGCGCAGAATAACCTCGTTGATGAAGCGTGGTTTGGCAGGAAGGATGTCTTCAATGTGGAGGACAATACAAACCACACTTGGCGAACCAACCCCAATAAGGTCGAATTCCCAAAAGGAAAGACGTGGAAGGATTATGTGCGTGCCACACGATGGGAAATCACCTGCGGCGAGGCTCCCTATCTCGTCAGCCGATATGACACCACGACAGGCGAAACTATTCCATTGGAACAACGCATTGGCCTGCTCGACAGGAAACTGCGTGTTGTCAGCGAGAACACAGAGACAAGTGGCGATTGGCTGGATATGGCGCAAGAAGCCTACATGCACACCTATGGTTTCGAGTGGCAGGGCGACAATCTGCTGTTGGCTCGCGAAGCCTTGCTCTGGACGTTCATCGAGAGCTATCAGGCCAAGTTCGGCAAGATGCCCCTCATCAAATCCATCAACTACATCGCTTACATCATCTCGTGGAATGTCTTCCAGATGGACGGTCTGAAAGGTGTTGTGCCTGACTCGTGCCATGAAAAGATAGAGGTGTCAGGAGGACTGTTTGAAGAAAGAACAGAACGTGTTATCCCTTGCCTTGGCTGCGAGAAAGAGAACATACGCCAGCATAACGGCATCTACTGCCTTATCCGCGACTGGCCTAACGATAAGAAGAAAATCCGATTTATTGACCTCATTAAATAAAAGATACTATGGCTACCTTTACCTCATCCCTGAAATCGAAGCTCATCTATGTGTTCGCCATTGACGACGAACGGCATCGTGATTGTCTGAAGATTGGTGAGACCACCCTCGACGATGATGATGGAAGCGACCTCTCGCCCAACTGCGAGTTGCTGAACCAAGCGGCACACAAGCGCATTCTCCAATACACCAAGACGGCAGGCATCGCTTATCAGCTGCTCTATACGGAGGACACCATTTTCAGAAGGAGCAGCATGATACTCTCCTTCAACGACAAGCAGGTGCACAAGGTGCTGGAATGTAGTGGCATCCCCAAGAAGGAATTTGCTGGTGTGAAAGGTGCTGATGAATGGTACTGCTGTGACCTCGAAACGGTTAAGAAAGCCATCAAAGCTGTCAAAAAAGGGGAAAGAAGTCTCCATGCTTCTGACATCACAACTGGACAGACCCCTATCCTCTTCCGTCCTGAACAGCTTGAAGCGATTGACAAGACAAGGAAACGTTTCAAGAAGGGCAACCAGATGTTGTGGAATGCCAAGATGCGTTTCGGCAAGACCATCTCAGCCTTGCAAGTGGTGAAGGAAGAGGAGTTCGTGCGTACCTTGATATTGACCCATCGTCCTGTCGTGGATGCAGGATGGTTTGAGGACTTCGGCAAGGTCTTCTATGACAGAAAAGACTACCGCTATGGCTCACGCACGAAAGGAGAAGACTTTGACTCTTTGGAGCGGATGGTGGCACAAGGGAAGAAATATGTTTACTTTGCTTCCATGCAGGATTTGCGTGGTTCTGAAACGGTGGGAGGAAAGTTTGACAAGAACGATCGGGTGTTCAATACACCTTGGGACTTTATCATTGTGGATGAGGCACATGAAGGGACAAAGACAGAATTGGGTCAAAACGTGCTGAAAGAGCTGAGAAAGGACAGTACCAAGGTCTTGCAACTCTCCGGCACTCCCTTCAACCTTTTCGACGACTACAGCGAAGAGGAAATCTACACATGGGACTATGTGATGGAGCAGAAGGCAAAACAAGCTTGGTACACAGACAATCCATACGAGCCGAACCCCTACGCATCTTTGCCAGCCATCAATATCTACACGTATGATTTGGGCAACCTGATGAGCGAGTTTGTAGAAGACGAGAAGGCCTTCAACTTCCGTGAGTTCTTCCGTACAAAAGAAGACGGGACGTTTGTTCATGACAAGGATGTGGACAGGTTCCTCAATCTGATGTGCAAAGATGACAAGGAGAGCCTCTATCCATTTTCCAACGATGAGTACCGTCGCATCTTCCGTCACACGCTTTGGATGGTGCCAGGCGTGAAGGCAGCCAAAGCACTCAGCGCCAAATTGCAGCAGCATCCCGTGTTTGGCCTGTTCAAGGTGGTCAACGTGGCAGGTGATGGCGATGAGGAGGAAGAGACCGCTGAGGCATTGAAGGCTGTGGAGAAAGCAATAGGAAAAGATCCAAACGAGACTTACACCATCACACTCTCTTGCGGACGGCTGACCACAGGCGTGAGCGTAAAACCT
>JBGUMY010000322.1:0-14978 GCA_045117095.1 Bacteroidaceae bacterium
TGGTCATACGGTCGTTGGGGACGTTTCCAAGGCATGTCAAAGAATCTCTCCTACACGTTCAACAATCAGAGTTTCAAGAAAATCAAGAAGAGCATCATGAAACTCTTCGGTCATGGTGATGATGAGGAGGACGAGAAAAAGGATATGGATGAGGATGAGGACGATGAGGAGAGAGATCCCAATGATTTGGAGACGAACATCGATGACCCTGTCAAGAAATTGGAGAAGAAGACTTCGGCAGATGGATTGGACGAGGACGGCTACATGAAGTTCCAGATGCCGTGGTCGTTCTCCATCTCCTACGGCATCACGATGGCTGAAGACCGCACGAGGGAAATAAACGTCAAGACGATGCGCTACCCCTACTCGTTCACGCAGAACCTGAACTTCTCGGGCAATATCAGGCTGTCCAGCAACTGGAACTGCAACTTCTCGTCGGGTTGGGACTTCAACACAGACAAGATTTCCATGACCACTGTCAACATCAGCCGAGATATGCACTGCTTCAACATCTCCTGCGGATTGGTGTTCGGAACCTATACCAGCTATCACATCTCGCTTCGAGCCAATGCAAGCACATTGACCGATGCGCTCAAATACGACAAGAAGTCAAGTTATTCCAGCAGTATCAACTGGTACTGAAGAATTGAAGAATTTATGTCAAGAATACTCGCCATAGATTACGGTCAGAAACGCACAGGCATTGCAGTGACCGACACGCTGCAGATGATTGCCAACGGACTCGCCACAGTGGAGACGAAGGAACTGGAGAAGTTCATTACCGACTACGTGACCAAGGAGGACGTGTCGGTCATCGTGGTGGGCAAACCCACTCAGATGAATGGTGAGAACAGCGAGAACATGAAGCGCATCGAGCCCTTCTTCAACCGACTGAAACGCCTCTTCCCCAACAAGGAAATCACCTACTACGATGAGCGTTTCACCTCGGTACTCGCTCACCAAACCATGCTCCAAAGCGGCATCAGCAAAAAAGCCCGACAGGACAAGGCACTCGTTGATAAAATCAGCGCCACCATCATTCTGGAGGACTACCTGCAAAGCAGGGCAAAAACAACACCTCGTATCAATGAATAAACGATACCTCGTATCACTTACCACATCGTACCTCGTATTAGTTTTTGCATCAAACGTGCATCAAAAAAATCGCAAACCATCAAATAGTAAATTGTAAATTGTCAAATAGTCAATAAACATGATTCTACCCATGTACATATTCGGTCAGCCAGTGCTCCGCAAGACTGCCGAAGAAATAGATTTCGAATCCTACCCCAACCTGAAGGAACTCATCACCAACATGTTTGAAACCCTCCAGCGTTCGGAAGGTGTCGGATTGGCAGCCCCCCAGGTGGGACTCCCCATCCGCCTCTTCATCATCGACCTCGATGCCATCTCTGACGATGAGCCTCAGTACAAAGGCTATCTCCGCACGTTCATCAATCCAGAGATTCTGGAAGAGAGCGACGAAACCGTGTCCATGTCAGAGGGCTGTCTCTCCATCCCTGGCATCAATGAGAGCGTAAAGCGTCCTGCCCGCGTGCTGGTCAACTACCTCGACGAGAACGGCGAGGAGCAGGAGCGCTGGCTCGAAGGCTTTGAGGCACGTGTGTTCCAGCATGAGTACGACCACCTCGAAGGCAAGATGTTCGTCGACCGTCTCTCCCCCTTCCGCAAGCAGATGATCAAGTCGAAACTCCTCGCCATGACCAAGGGCAAATTCTCTGCCCACTACAAGTGCAAGCCCAATCGATAGTTGAGAGTTAAGGGGTAAGAGCTTAGGGTTGAGAGTTTAAAGTCTCATGGTTTAGAGTCCCATATGGTGCGGCTCCGTCGCGCCCCAATTTAGACCACGCATGAAAAGGGTACTATCACTTATCATTTTCGTCTTTTCCTTTTTCGTTTGTCATGCCCAGATTAACACTGACCGCATGATGAACATCGCTCGTAATGCCCTTTCCTACGATGACTACGTGCTGTCCATCAGCTACTTCAACATCGTCATCAACTACAAACCCCATCTCTACGAACCCTACTTCTTCAGAGGTGTGGCCAAATTCTATCTCGATGATTACTCTGGCACCATCCTCGACTGCACAGAGGCCATCCGACGCAATCCCTACTTCCCCAACAGCTACGAGCTGCGAGGACTTGCCTACATCAATCAGGGACAATTCGCCTATGCCGTGAAAGACTACGAGACTGTCACAGAGATGTCACCCGAGAACCGTTCACTCTGGCACAACCTCGCCCTCTGTTATGCGGAGCTCGACAGTCTGGATCAGGCCGACAGCATCACCAACATCATCATCAAGAAGTGGGCACGCTATGCCGACGGCTACAACATCAAGGCGCAAATCCTCTTGGAGAAGAAAGACACCACAGCCGCGGAGGCCATCATCGACAAGGCGCTGGAGGTGGACAAATACAACGTCAATGCCATCAGTGTCAAGGCTGGCATCCTGATGACCCACGAGCAATACGAGGAAGCCATCAACCACTACAACGAGTCCCTCCGGCTTAACCCCAAGCAGGCAGGCAACCTCATCAACCGAGCCCTCTGCCACTACCACCTCAACCACTACCGCGACGCGATGGCAGACTATGACCGTGCCCTCGACTTCGAGCCCAACAACTTCATCGGACACTACAACCGAGGACTTCTGCGTGCCAATGTGGGCGAAGACAACCTTGCCATCGAGGACTTCAACTTCATCCTCTCCATCGACCCTGACGACATGATGGCCACCTTCAACCGTGCCACACTGCTTGAGAACATCGGTGACTATCGAGGTGCCATCCGCGACTACACCACAGTCATCGATGAGTTCCCCAAGTTCCTCTATGGCTATGAACGTCGTGCCGCTGCTCGTCGCAAGATAGGCGACATCGCTGGAGCCACACGCGATGAAGACCATGTGCTGAAAGAGCAGATTGCCCATCGTTACGGCTACACCACCCCCACCTCACGTCAGCAGAACAAGACCCGCAAAAAATCGCAAATCAACCTCGAAGACTATCAGAAACTGGTTGAAGAGGATGACAGCGTGCAGGAGAAAGTCTACGAAAGCGAATACCGAGGCAAGGTGCAGAACCGTCCACAGGAAGCCAAACTCATGCTTCCGAACGAAAACACATATTATATATATAGGACAGCCGGACAGACGGGCATCCTCACCCTTTTCGAACAGGCCTTCCAGCAGGCACAGGCAGGCCAAATCAACGAGGCCATCGAAGGTTTCAGCCGTGTGCTCGAACAGAACGACACTTTTGCCGAAGCCTACTTCAACCGAGGCCTGCTCTACCTTCTGCTTGATGACACCACCCTCGCCATCCCAGACCTCTCCAAAGCCGGTGAACTGGGCATCTACCAAGCCTACAACATCATCAAGAAGAACCAAAGCAAAAAGAAATAGTCTGATTGTCAAGACAAGAAATACAAGAAAGAAGCACACCGTCCAGTGTGCTTCTCTTATCACAAATACAAGAACTTAACGTCAGTTCGACATAAGAAATTGAAGCTTTCCGCAATCAAACAATCGGTTTTTATACCGAACTGACGTTAAACTGACATATCCTTAGAACCGGAAACCAAAGGTGGCCAATAACTGCGAACGGTTGGCGCTGATGGATGTGGGCTTGAATGCCACTTCCTGCATGGTCTCTGGGTCAACACCCACATTGTCGAAGGCGTAAAAGTCACCCTTCTGTGCCTGATACTGCCAAGCGAGATCAACATAACCGCCCTTATACCGATAACCAAGACCTACGGTGAAGCGGTTGATGGCTTTCCAGTTGGTATAATCAGTCTCACTATAGACGTTGTCATAACCAACGGTACGGAAGGCATCGCTCTTGAAAGGAGATGACACGTAGTTGTAGCCTACACGGAATGAGAAGGCTTCGATGGGCTTGAACTCAGCACCCACCTTGAGGGTGTGCTGACCACGAAGGACTTTCTTCGTAATAGCGTTGGTATTGCGGAAATAGTTGGTGGCATGACCATCAATGTTGCTGTAGTGTGCAGTGCTCAAATCCTGAAATTCATACTCTGCTCCGATAGCGAATTTGTTGCCAATGGTGTGGCCGAGACTGAAACCAAACTTCCAAGGAGTACGGTAACGATAGTCGTAATCAGAATTGTAAACGTCGGAAATGAAAACGTCATCCATATAGAGTTGGGCTCCGTTGGCATCGGTCATACGATACCATATAGGGGTGTGGACATAAGCTCCAAAACGGAATGGACTATCCTCGATAGGGCGGCAAATGAAGCCCAACTTGATGTCGAAACCATCACCGGTGGTCTTGTACCAATTGGTGAAATCATAGACATAACCATCCGCTCCCGTTTCCTGATAGAAAGACTCACGACTGTAGTCTATGTCATAGACACCCACCGAAGCCCCGATGAAGAACTGATCACTCACATTGAACGAGAGGTTCAGGTCAGCCTGCGTGTTGGCACCATGAGTGGCACGCTCATAATAAGCTTGATCAGCCCCAACGCCAATAAAATTGATCTGCTGTACCTTTCCCTCGTTGGCAGGCGAGAGATAGTCTGGATTGTCAATGAGATTGCCATTCTGATCATGGATTTTCTCGTTAAACAAATCACTTCCAAGGTATTTGCCGTCTTTATCGAAATACTCCTGATATAAAATGCCGTTACGACGGTTAGGCGAATTATAAATGGCAGCACTCATGTCAGCCAAAGCTCCCCAGTAGTCATTATAGAAAGCCTCGTAGCAAAGGTCTGCAATCTGGAAGGTCTGACTGAAATAGCCGTTGAGGTTCTGCACATCAATGTGATGGTTAGCAAGGAAATTGCGCTTCTTCTGATAGTTGACACCAAAATTGACGAACTGCAATCCTTTGCTGGTCGGTTCATCCATATCGAACGAGATGAGGGCACCACCTTGGTCAAATGACATGCGTGAACCATCATGTCCTCTCGCACCGTCGCCAGCAAAGACGCCACTGAAACTGACTGCGGCATCGCTCTTGCGATACATACCCGTACCAGCAGGGTTGGTGCTCATCACACTGATGTCGCCACCTAATGCACCTAACGCACCACCCATTGAGATAAAACGTGCCGTTCCATTCAGGTCGCTGTTAGCCATCGTCTGCGCATCATAACTGTCCTGTGCGCATATCATGCCTGATACACTCAAGAGGGCGCTCGCCAAGATATATTTTCTTAATGATCTCATGTGTCTATTATATTAATATATGTATAACTATCCTTTTTTTTTCATCTCAGAGAACCCGGAGGTGAGGCATCAACGACGACCGCCTCCGCCACCTCCACCACGGCTGCCACCTCCGCCGCCAAAGCTACCGCCACCACCACGGCTACCGCCTCCGAAACTACCTCCACCCATGGAGGAAGAACTACGAGTGGTAGGAGTATAGGTCTGCGTACGAGGCTGAGTCTGCGTACGGATTGGGGTCTGGGTCTGAGTCTGCGTACGAGACTGAGTGTTATTATTATTATAAGTATTCGTACGGCTGCTGCTGTTCTGATTGCTATAGGAACGTGTGGCAGAATTGACCGAACCTCTATTGATGGTGCCACGCTGGTTGACACCCTCACGAGTGCGAGTATAATCTTGCACACGAGCCCCTTCTGTCGATGATGATGAACGTCCCATACGGGCATTCGTGTAATCAGTATAAGAAGTGCCACGACTGCTACGAATATCTTGTGCATTGGAACGTGTGGTGACAGTACCGGTACGTCCATTCACAACAGTGGTACGACCGGCAGATGAAACACGATCGGCAGTCGTTGTGCGACCAGCCGCTACAGCTGTGCGACCAGCCAAAGCATTGGCGCGAGTACCCATTGTACGTCCAGCCATCACATTTGTGCGGAGACGGTTACCAGCGGCCATAGATCCACGAGAGGAATTAAATTCACGAGGAACTGTATTGCGATGGTAAGAAATATAATGGACGGGAGTGCTCCAACCGGGTCCCCATCCCCAATATGACCATGCATAGGGATGATGCCATCCCCAGATGCTGCCATACCAACAGTCCCAAGGTCCCCATGTCCAACCATAACCCCAGCCATAATGCCAGTACCAAGGATCCCATGGGTCGTAGAGATAATCCCATGCACCATAACCATAGTAGAGATCCCAGTAATAAGGACTGGCCAAGGCGTAGAGCCGAGGATTATGGAATCGAACGATGCGACGCGAGAAACGATAATCCAGTTCTGGATCATCCATGTCGTAACGAGGTTCTACAGAGTCCACCCTTGCTGTGTCATCGGCATACGCACCACCTGCGTTCTGGTAATCACCACCATACACATAACGGCGGTTATACTCATCCTCATTTCGCGTACTGCTGTTGTAGTCCACAATGGTGGGAGCAACGACAGTCTGTGTTCTGGCAGCCATCGAGGCAGAAGTGGTTTGCTGACGCTTTTCCTTCTCTTTCTTCGAAGAGGTGAAATAAAGGTCATCCTGTGCCATGCTGAGCAATGGAACAATCGCCAAAAATAAAGTCAGTAATCTTTTCATATCGCTTGTATTTTGTGCTAATAAATTACGAATATTCTTTACCATTGCAAATGTAAGGACAATCCTTGTTTCTGCCATGATACAAATCCCTACAGTGAGGGGGAATTTCCCTAAAACCCCACTCAACCACTGCAAAGATAGGCAAAATAATCCAAAAAAATGAGATAAAAATACTAAAATCCGATTTTTTCATCTTCCTATGCACATTATGTCATGAGAAACATCTAATTTTACCAAAAATTTTCAACTGTTAGACTCACAACTATGATGAAGAACTTTCAACTTATCCTGTGTGGAGCTGTAGGACTTTGCCTCTCCTTGCCCATGTCTGCCAAGGACACCGCAAGCCCAACCCAAACTCCCCTAACCGCATCAAAAGCCAAACAACGCACCATCGTGAAAGTGGAGACCATCCACGTGGAGACACCTGTCGGCACAGCACCCCGTCTGCCTTGGCAGGTATGGGTTACCTATAGCGATGGTACCCACGAATGGCGTCAGACCAAATGGATGAATTCTCTCCTCACTACAGAACAACAGGAGGCCAACCCTGACCTCACACCTGTCGGGAAAACCTACACCGTCAATGGTTTCATCATTGGCGACAACACAACAGACAACGGATACCCCATCACCGCCAATGTCACTGTGACCAGCCAAGCATGGGATGTCCCTCAGCAGAAACCGATTGCACAACCACTTCCACTCAACAAAGTTTATTTACAGAAAGACAATCGGTTATCGCACAACAAGGAATTAGACACAAAAACATTATTGGCACTGGATATCACCCAGCAGCTCTACAACTATCGCGACACCTATGGATTACCCAAGGAAGGCTATACGAGGTCTGATGGTTGGGACTCTCCCACCACCAAACTCAAGGGACATGGCTCAGGGCACTACATGAGCGCGTTGGCTTTTGCTTATGCTTCAGCCATAGACCCAGCACAAAAGTCCGAACTCAAGAAACGGATCTGCCGCATGGTGGACGAACTGCGCGAATGTCAGGAACGCACCTTCGTATGGGACAGCACGTTGAACCGTTATTGGGAGGCACGTGATTATGCTCCAGAAAAGGTACTCAAAGAGATGAAAGGCAATTGGAAAGCCTTTGATGAATACAAGAAAGACTACCGTCATTATGGCTATGGTTATCTAAATGCCATTCCTGCAGCCCACCCAGCCCTCATTGAGTGCTATCGCGCGTACAATAATGAAGATTGGGTATGGGCGCCCTACTACACCATCCACAAGCAACTGGCAGGCCTCATCGACATCGCCAACAACATCGACGATAAGGACGTGGCTGCCAAAGCCCTCCTCATCGCCAAAGACATGGGACTTTGGGTGTGGAACCGCATGCACTACCGCACTTATGTACAAGCAGAAGGCACAAAAGCTGAACGTCAAGCGAAGCCAGGCAACCGCTATGAGATGTGGAACATGTACATCGCCGGTGAAGTGGGAGGTATGGCAGAATCGTTGTCTCGACTGGCAGAGATGGTCAGCGAGCCAACTGAAAAAGCACACCTGATCGAAGCAGCCAATTGCTTTGATTCCCCTGCGTTCTTCGATCCTGTGGCCAAGAATGTAGATGACATCCGCACACGTCACGCCAACCAGCATATCCCCATGATTGTCGGTGCGTTACGTTCTTACATCACCAATGGAAATCCTTATTATTACAACCTTGCCTACAACTTCTGGAACTTGGTGCAGGGACGTTATGCATACGCCATGGGTGGTGTAGGCAATGGTGAGATGTTCCGTCAGCCCTACTCCCAGATGCTCTCCATGAACACGAGCGTGATGAGCGACCATCAGCGCAACATGTATCCCAACCCTGATATCAACGAGACCTGCTGTGCTTACAACCTCGCAAAACTCACGAAAGACCTCAACTGTTTTGACCCCGACAATGCAGCCTATATGGACTACTACGAGCGCCTCCTCTACAACCAAATAGTCGGTTCACTGCATCCTGACCATTGGGGTGTCACGTATCAATATGCCGTAGGCATGAACGCCATGAAACCTTATGGAAACGAGACGCCACAAGCAACCTGCTGTGGAGGTACAGGCGTGGAGAACCACGTGAAGTATCAAGAAGCAGCTTACTTTGTGAATGACCAGACAATATGGGTAGCGCTTTACCTGCCGACTGTTGCCCAATGGGATGAACAAAGCGTGACCATCGAGCAGCAGTGCCATTGGCCTGCTGAAAACAGCACACTGACCGTGAAACGTACTGACAAGACGAAGAAGGGAGCCTTTGCCATGAAACTGCGTGTGCCCTATTGGGCAACCCAAGGCTTTGATGTCAAGCTCAATGGCAAATCTGTTGCCAAAACTTACCAACCCTGTTCTTATGTGGAGATTCCTGTCCGTGAATGGCAAGACGGGGATAAGATTGACATCATCATGCCATACACCAAACACATCAATTGGGGTCCAGACAAGATGGATCTTGCTGCCACAGGCAAGAATGAAACTCGCACACCGTTTGACCCACAATGGGTAGGTGCCATCATGTATGGTCCCTTGGTGATGGCCACTCCAGATGTGAAGGAATGGAAAGAGGCAGACTTCACTCTCTCGTCCAACCTGAACGAGATTCAGTTGAACGGTGCTGCTCTCGACAGCAAATATGGTGACAACCTCTTCACCCTCACCCTGAACGACAAGCAGTTCCAGCCAGATTACTATCAGACCCAACATTCCACCCACTATCTGCGTCTGAACGTCTTGACGGATGCCAAGCAAAAGGCAAAGAAAGGCATTGATAGGACGAACCTCGAACAAGCGCTGCAGATTGCCAAAGAGCGTGTGGACAGCCAAAACGCATGGAATGCCCTCGCCGTGAAAGTGCCAGCCTTCTCACCCTGGGCCCCCAATGGATATGCCCGTCTGCTCACCCAGATGGAAACAGCAGAAAAACTCATCAGCAAGCCTGCCAAGGAACTGACGCAAGAAGAAGTCAATGCTGTCACTTCCGCCCTCAATATGGCCATCAACACCATGCGTCCCGGCAACCTCGCCGAACCAGAAGACCTGAACGAACTGCTTCCACTGCTCACGGAGACCAAAAACATTCGGAACAAGACTACAGAATTGCGTGAAGCCATCGACTATGCCGACATGGTGGTGCAGTATGTAAATGATGGTTCTGGAACCCACGACCTCATCGAAAAAGCCCTCAAACGCCTCAGTGAAGCACAGAAGACCCTAAAAAAATGAATATTTTCAAGAAAACTCTTTCTCATTCCAATAAAATGTTGTAATTTTGCATGATTTTTGGCGAACAAAATTAAAATTCAAAACATATTATGGCAAAAAACAAAAAACAACAAGTAATCGATGAGCCTATCGCACTTGACGTACAACTGAACAAGGGCGAGGCTTTTATCGAAAAGAATTGGAAGAAAATCGCTATTGTGCTCGGTGCCATCATCGTGCTTGTCGCTGGCACTTACGTCTACAGGCACTACATGGATGGCAAGGAGAAAGAGGCTCAGAAGGCTATCGCCAGCGCACAAGCCGCCTTTGCACAGCAGCAGTATGAGCAGGCGCTGAAAGGCGAAGGCAACAGCAAGGGTTTCTTGAAGATTATCGATGAGTTCAGTGGCACTGAGACAGCCAATCTGGCTAAACTCTACGCAGGTCTGGCATACGCCAAGACAGACAAAGTGGACGAGGCCATCAAGATGTTGGAAGACTTCTCCACCCAAGATGATGACATGATTTCACCAGCAGCCATCGCAGCATTGGGTAACTTGTACGTGCAGAAAGGCGACAACGAAAAGGGTCTGAAGACACTCATCCAGGCAGCAAACGAAGCAGATAACGACGCTGTAAGCCCAGTATTCCTTTTGCAGGCTGGTGAGATTTACGAGTCGCAGGGCCAGAATGACAAGGCAGTGGAACTCTACAACAAGATCAAGAAGCAGTACTTCCGTAGCCCACTTGCACAAGAAATTGACATGTACATCGAAAGAGCAACTAAATAACATTTCAAGAATTAGGAATTAGGAATGAGGAATTAGGAATTGTTTGTTGCCACCGTCTGATGGATGAGCATCAATTCCTAATTCCTCATTCCTAATTCCTCATTAAAGGGAATATTATGGCAACAAAGAATCACAACCTTTCCGATTACGACATCAATTCAGTGCCAGATGCAACAGGCATGAAGATTGGTATCGTCGTGGCTGAATGGAACGAGAACATCACTGCATCGCTGTTAGAGGGGGCGAAACAGACCCTGATGAAGAACGGTGTATTTCCAGAAGACATCATTGTCATGACTGTCCCTGGCAGTTTCGAGTTGGTGTATGGAGCATCACAAATGGTGAAAGCAGACATGGATGCGGTGATTGCCATCGGTTGTGTCATTCGTGGCGACACCCCTCACGACCGCTACATTTGTCAGGGTGTGACCTACGGATTGGCCCGTCTGAATGCAGTGCAGGATGTACCCGTCATCTACGGACTCATCACCACCCTCGACATGGAGCAGGCAGAAGAACGTGCTGGGGGTAAGATGGGCAACAAAGGTGACGAATGTGCAATAACAGCCATCAAGATGGTGGACTTCAAGAGAAAGGTTGAAAAGGTTTGAGAAAATATTAGTGAACATAGTAGGCATCCTTATCGCCATCTATGCCGGCATTGTCCTACTATTCAGTTTGCCTTTCATGCAAAGCGCATTGGCAAGCTGGACCGCCAATATACTCTCAGAGCAACTCAAGTCGAAGGTAGAAATCGGAAGCGTCAACCTCGGTTTCCTCAACCGTGTCATCGTGAACGACATGACCATCTATGAGCCTGATGGCAAGAAGATGGCAAGCATCGCACGTGTGTCAGCAAGCATCAACCTCCTTTCATTGATGTCTGGTCAGGTGAACATCGGCACAGCACAACTTTTTGGAGCTAGAGCAACACTCTACAAGGAGACACCAGACAGTCCGCCCAACTTTCAATTCATCATCGATGCATTCTCCAAAGAAAAGAAAGAAGAGCCAGCCCCTCTGAACCTTCACATCGGTTCCCTCATCATGCGTCATGCGGATGTTACTTACGACGTGAAGTCAGCGCCTTCTTTAGTCGGTAAACTGGATCCCAATCATCTCAATCTGCATGATTTTGGCATGAATGTCGTGCTGCGGTGTCTGACCGATGACTCACTCAATGTGAATGTGAAGCGTCTGCAAGCCACGGAACTTCATTCTGGGCTGACAATTCATGACACCCGACTGAAACTCTTGGGCAATCGTCAACAAGCCACCCTGACAGATTTCGCATTGGAAATGCCCCACTCGCTGGTGATGATGGACTCGCTCACCCTTACCTATGGGCAATGGGAAAGTGACAGCACGTTCACATTCCACCCCTGCGTCATCCATGGACATCTTACGCCCAGCGACCTCTCCCCACTCCATGGCAAACGTTTCCCTTTGACACCAGCCCTCAACTTCAGTATTACAGCAGAAGGAAACGAACAACGGATAGAGGTGAAGGAATGTCAGGTCGGTACAGAAGATGATGGGATGATGTTACGTGCCACCGTTTTCATCGCTCAACTGCTCGACAAACAAAACCGTGTCATCCATGCTGATATCAACACCTTACGCATCAGCAGCAACGAACTGCTCACGTGGGTTGACGCCATCGCTCCTGAGCATCGCCAAGGGCTTCTATTCCGTGCCTTGAAGGATGTGGCTTACCAAGGAACCATCGATTACGTCCAAGGACAAATCATCTCGCAAGGCAATCTCTCTACAGGTCTTGGAAACACTTCTTATGATCTGAAATATGACCAAGACCATTTCCTCACAGGCACCCTCAATGGCGACAGCATCAACATCGGGACCCTGCAAGACAATGAGCAATTTGGCACCACGTCATTCGACCTCGATGTAGCCCTGAAGCTGGATACCTTCCAACCATTCCCTGTGGGAAAGGCTACAGGTAGCATTTACAACCTGTACTACAACGGGTACAACTACAAAAACATCACGTTGGATGCTCATAGCACCTCCACACAGATTGAGGGCAATGCCAGCATCGATGATGAGAACGTGAAAGCAAAGGCAGAGTTCGCCTATACGGACAGCCCCATCAAGGACATTGACTTGCGTGTGGTGTTGGAACAATTCAATCCCCACCCTCTCCATCTTACCAACGACTTCATCGATGAGAGCCTCGCACTCAATAGCGTCATTCATCTCCAAGGCAGCGATTTCAATCATCTGTATGGCCAAGCTGCAATACAAGACATCAGTCTCACCACACCCACTGACACTTACCAACTCCAAGGCCTCTTCTTCGATGCAGAGAGGCTGGCGAATGGAGAGAGCCAATATGTCGTGAAGAGCGACATCCTTTCAGGCAATATCCAGGGAAAGACAACTTTGACAGAAATCGCCCAAAGTTTCATCCAGCAGATGTCGAACCACCTGCCCATCCTCTTCAAGTCTCAACCAGGAAGCAAGACTTCCATGCCCCACTTCACTTACGACCTGACGGTGACCGATGCCCCTATCCTGCACCACTTGATTGATGCAGATTTCAGCATCGGCTCTCCCATCCGCATCTTTGGCCATCTGGATGCCGCAGAGGAGAAGATGTCTTTCCAACTCGATGTACCCAAATTCATTTATAATGAAGCTCCATACGAGAACATCGCTGTGGCCTGCAACTCCTCGGCTGACAACATGAATGTGCATGCCATCGCCTCCACCTTCAAGCAGAGCACCGATGATGACACGCCTTCCACCACCACGAACTTGGACGTGATGGCAGATGTACATAACAACCGCATTGTCAGCGACCTCTACCTGAATACGACAGGCGTCAACAACATCATGCTCCAACTCTTGCCCATCATCCAGTTGAGCGATTCGTTGGGCAGCATGAAGACAGACATCGCCTTGCAGAAATCCACGGCTATTATCAACGACACCACATGGACGGTTTCCCCTTCACGCATTGAACTTTACAAGAAGAACATCGAATGTCACAATGTCCGTTTCTCCAATGACAATGCCAACAGTTTTCTCGCGATCGATGGAAAGGCTTCCGACCTCCCGACAGACTCCTTGGTGGCTACACTGAACAACCTCGAGATCAAGTATATCATGTCGCTGGCCAATTGGGATGTCGTGCGGTTTGCAGGTAAAGCATCAGGCCGTACAGTGGTGAACAATGTGTTGGGTGGAGGTGTGCCAGATGTGAAAACCCGTCTTTTTGTCGAAGACCTATCTGTTCAAGAAGGTCCCATTGGCGATGCCACCATCACCGCACATTGGGACAAGGAAGTGGAGGGCATCTCTGTCGATGGACGAATCGTTGACCTCTACAAAGTGCCCGATGGACTGACAGGCAGAGAGAAGAATGTGACGGGTATCACGACAGTGAATGGTTGGATTTCCCCAGCCAAGAACGATATGCGTTTAGATATCAACACCCTCAACACCAATGCAGCCTTTATTCATGGTTTCTTAGGAGGTGTGTTCAAGGATGTGTCAGGCTATGTCACGGGTCCTATCAGCATCATCGGTCCTCTCAACAACGTCAACATTGTGGGTGATGCCGTGCCCAATATGAACCTCCGTCTAAGAGCCACCAATGTGCCTTATCACATCGAAAGTGATACACTGCGCCTGCGCCCTTATCTGTTCGATTTCCCCAACATCAGCATCTACGATCGCTTCGGACATCGTTCCACCATCAACGGACAGGTGACTCACCGCAACATGAAAAACTTTGCCTATCACTTCAAGGCAGACCTCCACGAACTGCTTGCATACGATGAGACCACCTTCAACAGCGACAAGTTCCTTGCCACCGTCTTTGCTGATGGTGACCTCACCGTTGATGGCTCTGATGGACACCCACTCTATGTCAATGCCAGTGTCACCCCTACCCGTGGTTCTGTCTTCGCCTACGATGCTGCCACACCAGATGCCATCACAGGTAGTTCCTTCATCCAGTTCCGTGACCGTGATTCGGTGATGATGCTCCAACCCCAACTGGTGGATGTGCATCTGCAAGAACCTGAGATACCCATTCAGAAAGACTCGCTCACCATTGTGAAGGAAGCCAAGAAGAATTACAACAGCGACATATTCATCAATTTCGATATCAACCTTACCCCAGCCTGTGAGGTGAAACTTCGTATGGACAACATCGAGGACGGCTATATGCGCACCTTCGGCAATGCCAAGATCACAGCTCGATGGTATAATAAAGGCTCGTTCCAGATGTTTGGAAATTACAACATCTCCTCTGGTTCCTACAGGCTTTATCTGCAAGACATCATCTTCCGTGACCTTGCCTTGCAACCAGGTTCCATGGTAGAGTTCAACGGCAATCCTTTCGATGCCAACATCCACCTCATCTGTCACCACACCATCAACTCTG
>JBGUMY010000323.1:0-6430 GCA_045117095.1 Bacteroidaceae bacterium
TATCAGTCTGTATCGCTTCCGTCCACTGGTGTGTCGGAGGATAGCATGTTGATACATTTGTTGATTTCTCGAACTAATCGGGTGATCTTCATCTTTGACTCCTTGACATCGGCATCGCTGATTTCGATCATTTTGGCCAATTTCAGATTGTTGTAATCATTTTTGCTCTGAGCCAAGTCTGCCTTGAGCGTCTTGATTTCTTCCTCCTTGCCTTCCAATTCTGCATAGAGGTCGGCATTTTCTTGCTTAAGCACACGGAATTGAGCGACGAGTTGGCGTACCTTCGCTTCAAACTGCTTCATGGACTGTCTTTCTTCTGAGGTCATGGATGCATGTGTACGTTAAACATGGGGTTTTACAACAATTTTATGCAAAATTATGCATTTGGATGGAGTTTACCAACCTTTTGCTTGCTTTTTTTCGTTTAGTTGTTGAAAAAGAAGAGAAAAAACGCCTTTTTTGTTTCTCTCTTCACTTTTTAAGTGTCACTTTTTCATTTTTGCCTCAGCTTTGGCCACCTCCTCCTGTGAGGGATTGGGTTCTTTCTTTGCCAACGTGATGAGGTTATAGACGTATTCTTGAATCCATGCTTCGCTGAACCCAAGCATTTGCTGGTATTTCCTGACAGAGAACACAGATTTCCTCACACTATCATCACTCCACGAGTCTTTCGTCAGAATATCGTGTACAGTACTGTCAGTCAGTTTCTTCACCATTTTCTTCATGAAACCAGGAATGCGGAATTTCCATTTCAGGAGATTTCCCATCAGCATCATGGTGTCCTGTGTGAATCCTTGGAAAAGGTAGAGGTAACGTCCCACGTCATTTTGTGTGCGGCATCCTTTCTTGATGCTCACATCAATCTCTTTGAAGAAGCCTTCGCTGATGCCATACAAGTCTTGCAGCATCTTGGCACATGCCTTTTTCTCGCCGACACCCAACTTGTTGTTGACGGTAGCCACGTGCAATGTGCGTTTGAAGGTGAGTAAGTCGGGCAAGGCTGACAAGTTGGATATGCCAAGATTGGCAGCCAACACGCTTTGGAAGTACACACGAATCAGTGTCATGAAGTCTTCCATTCCTCCCACATTCTCCTTCTTCTTTTTCTTGAAAATATCTAAGAAAGCCATTATATTAGTTTAATGTTATAAGTGAATCTACTTTAGTAGGCATTCCCTTTTTCTTTGCCAAACATATTGGTCACGGTTTTCACAATAATCTTGATGTCGAGCAGGAATGTCCAGTTTTCGATGTACTCGATATCCTTCTTCACACGCCCCTCCATCTGGTCAATGTAGCGTGTCTCGCCACGGAATCCTGTCACCTGAGCCAATCCTGTGATGCCAGGCTTCGCAAAGTGGCGGACCATGAATCGATTAATCAGACGTCCATACTCCTGCGTGTGCTTCAGCATGTGTGGACGAGGACCCACAACTGACATGGAGCCTAACAAGACATTGATGAACTGAGGCAATTCGTCAATGTTGGTCTTACGCATGAGATCACCGAAGGGGAATTTGCGTGGGTCATCCTTGGTGGCCTGAACCGTGTCTGCGTCATTGTTCACATGCATCGAACGGAACTTGATGCATTTGAATTTTTTTCCATCCAATCCAGTACGTTCCTGCAAGAAGAAGATGGGACCAGGGGACTGAATCTTGATGATGATGGCCACCACGATGAACACCCATGGGAAAAGCACGATGAGGACGATGCTGGAGAAGAAGATATCGAAAGCTCGCTTGATAATCTTGTTTCTGGTTTTTCTGAGCGGTTCTTCACGACGAGCAATGACTGGGATGCTTCCCACCATATTGAACGTCATGTTGCCTTTGAACACATCGAGAGCTGGTATGTAATAGAAACGGATCAGATGATTGTCGCAAAACTTGCTGATCATATTGATAGTTTCATGCTGATCCTTGGGGAAATACCCGTATATTTCATTCACATTGTGATTGGCTGTGAGCCACCCGTAAAGGTCGCCCACTCCTCCGATGTGCTTTGCCTCCATGGCAGGATCGGTACACTCGCCGTCATAAAATGTTCCAACAATGTCATAACCATACACTGGGGTGTTGAGAATTTCACAAAGTTGATAAACTGTAGGCTCATTGCCGATAAGAACAACCTTTTTCTGATTACCCTTGTTCGCACGGATATTCATCAGTATCTTCCTGACAATCAACCGTTCAATAAGCAAGAAGAGGGCATACGCAGCAATGGAATAGGATAAGAAAGATCTGGGGAATGGGATGACAGGGCGTGAGAAGAAAATGATGAGCGAGATGAACAAGAACATCATCGCACAGGTGGTTAATACACGCACAAACACCTCCTCTGACTTGACAAAGCGGAATCCGACAAGTGACGGGAACATCAAGTAACTGACGGTGTAACTGAGGATATAGACAAACAGCAACCATGACAGGCTCTTAGTGCCTACAACAGATTCAGGAGCAACAGTGCTCATGAAAAAATAGAAACCTACGATGAATAGAGCCAGCAGAATGGCGTCCAGGATAAACACACCGATTTGGAGGTTCTTTTCTGTTCCCATAAATGTGTTATATTTCGTTCTCCTCGCCGCTGATGACGAATCATCCCCGTAAAGGATACTTTGGTGTTGTGATAATACTATTGAAAAACAAATTCGAGTGCAAAGATACGCAAAAAAAAGTTCGGTTAAAAATATTTCACATTTTATTTTTAGTTTTGAGGCACCTTTTGTGATATTATGTGAAAAATATTCTATATCTTTGCATCAAATTTTGGAAACGTATGAAAATTATCAACTTCGCCAAGCAGAACACTGTCATCAATCAGTATGTGGCAGAACTGCGTGATGTGAACATTCAGAAAGACAGTGCTCGCTTCCGTTACAATTTGGAGCGTATCGGTCAAATGATGGCTTTCGAGATCAGCAAAACGCTCAAATATTCTGAGAAGACCATCCAAACCCCTCTTGCATTGGCCAAGGCTTCCACCGCAGACGATGAGGTGGTGTTGACCACCATCTTCCGTGCAGGTCTGCCATTCCACCAAGGATTTCTTGATGTGTTTGACCATGCAGGCAATGGCTTTGTCTCGGCTTATCGTTACTATCGGGATAAGGAGTGCAAGCAGGTGGGCATCAAGATTGAGTATATTGCATCGCCAGACTTGACGAACAAGACCCTCATCATCGCCGACCCGATGCTCGCCACAGGGGGTAGCCTCGAACTGGGATACCATGCTTTCTGCACGAAGGGAGTGCCAGCTACGGTGCATCTCTGCTGCGTGATTGCTGCCCAGAAGGGTGTTGACTACATCAAGAAGTCCTTTGCTGATTATGATAACGTGACGCTTTGGTGCGCCGCCATCGATCCAGAACTCAATGAACATTGCTACATCGTGCCTGGTTTGGGCGATGCGGGCGACCTCGCCTATGGCGACAAAATTTAGTATTAACTTATTTCCTTTCAGATGGACGCAGACAGTTATCCGGCGGAAAACAGTGGCCGCCTTATAAATTCTGTTGCAAACAAGTTGATGAACGACACTTTTAACGGTAGGAGCGTATGGACTCGCAGATAAGCCTTTTGATCACCTACATGTTGCTGTCGTTAATCATTTCAGCACTTTGTTCAGTGCTTGAAGCAACACTTCTTTCAACTCCGATGTCTTTCGTGACCACGCTCGAGGCACAAGGTGCCAAGGGCTGGGAGCGTCTCAAGCAGTATAAGACAAATATAGACCGTCCTATCTCTGCCATTCTCATTGTCAACACAATTGCAAACACCGTGGGTGCATCGCTGGTCGGTTCGACGGCAGCGGGCTATGCATCCTCCCATTTCGGCACATCCGACCAGACGAGCCTCTTTGTCGGCATCATATCGGGCGTGTTCACCTTCCTCATTCTCGTGTTCTCCGAGATAGTTCCCAAGACCATAGGCTCCACGTATTGGCGCAAGCTCGCCGTGCCAGCCAGCAACATTATACATATATATATAATAATAACGTATGTGGTGGTGGTCATCTTGGAGAAGCTCACGCACGGATTGGGCAATGCTTCCCAAGAATCTGTCACCCGCGACGAAGTGGCGGCGATGGTGACGGTTGGTACTGAAGAGGGAGTGCTCGAGAAGAAGGAGAACCGCATGATTCAGAACCTGCTGAAGCTGGACAGTGTGGCAGCCCACGAAATCATGACCCCCAGCGTGGTGGTGGCGATGGCAGAGGAGGAGATGACCCTCCGCGAGTTCTATGCCGACGAGGAATACAAGAACTTCTCGCGCATCCCTGTCTACAAGGGCGAGGAGAGCGACTACATCACAGGCTACGTGCTCCGCCAGGAGATTCTGGAGCGCCTGGCCGAGGACAAGTTCGAGACCCGTCTGGGCGAGTTGGCACGCCCCATCCTATCCTTCTCCGAGGACGAGGACGTCTCCACCATCTGGGAGAAGTTGCTCGAGAAGAAGGAGCACATCTCCATCATCATCGACGAGTACGGCACGTTGCGAGGCATCGTCACCCTCGAGGACGTCATCGAGACCATGCTCGGCTTCGAGATTGTGGATGAGAAGGACGAGGTGGTGGATATGCAGGAGCTGGCGAAAGCACAGTGGAAACAGATGCAGAAAGAGCAGCACAAGTAGGCTGCTCTTTTTCTCTAACGACATTCGGTATAAAAGCTGATTGTTTTATTGCGGCAAGCCGCCGAAGGTGCTTGGGGGCAAAGCTCCCAAGAACCCTTCAAAAAAGAAAAATAGGGAAAAACAAGTAAAAATACATAAAAATATTTTTATTTATCTTTCCCTATTTTTTTATATTTTTCCTTCGGCGGCTTGCCGCAACTTAATAACAATGCACATCTTCAATCACCTGCGCACCGACGTATTCGTTCAGTTTTCGGGCCAGGGAACGATGCTCCATCATGAGGTTCTGCTTCACGGCTGGTGAGGTGATTTGGACGTGGAGCGTCTGGTTCTTGATGAAGATGTTGGCGGTATAGCTCTGGATGAGGGGACCCATGACGAGGGGCCACGCCTGAATCAGACGGTATTGATTGTAGGGAGTTTCAATGCCGTTGATGCGCATGAACTGTCGGATGACGTCTTCTATCTTCTCAGTATTACTTCTTCTCATATCCAAATTATACAAATTTCTCAGCCCCTCACTTCTCCCCCTTCCACCTGGAATATCTTATAATTACCCTGCGAGCGCTCCAGAATCTTGTCGAGGTGCCCGCGGTTGGTGTCGGTGATGAAGATCTGGCCAAAGGCATCGCCCGAGACCAGATTGACGATCTGCTCCACACGCTGGGCATCGAGCTTGTCGAAGATGTCGTCGAGCAGGAGCAGGGGTGTGGTCTTGCTGCCCGTCCGCTTCAGGAAGTCGAACTGCGCCAGTTTCAGCGAGATGATGTAGGTCTTGTTCTGCCCCTGCGAGCCTTCCCGCTTGATGGGATAGCCCCCGAGCGCCATCTCCAGCTCGTCCTTGTGGATGCCGTGAAGCGAGTAGCCCATGATGCGGTCTTTCTGACGGTCGCGCTGGATGATGTCGAGCAGTGGTCCCCGCTGACCATGGCTCGTGTAGTGGAGCGACACCTCCTCGTCGCCGCCCGATATGAGGCTGTAGAAGCGCTGGAACACAGGGATGAACTCCTCCACAAACGCCTGCCGCTTCCGATAGATGCGCTCACCGTTCTCCGCCATCATCGTCTCATAGATGCTAATGATCTCCTCGTTCGGCTCCTCCTCCGCCTTCAGCATCGCGTTGCGCTGTTGCAGCGCCTTGTTATAGGCCGAGAGCGCCGACATGTATTCCGAGTCGTACTGCGAGATGACGATGTCCATCAGCCGCCTCCGCTCATCACTACCGCCCGAGATGAGGTCCGAGTCGTTGGGCGAAGCGATGATGATGGGCAGCAGCCCGATGTGTTCCGCCAGCCGCTTATACTCCTTCTTGTTCCGCTTCACATGCTTCTTCTGATGCATCTTCATGCCGATGGATATTTCCTCCTCCACCCCATTCAGGTCGTAGATGCCCTGCACCATCATCATCTCCTCGCCGTGACGGATGTTCATCGAGTCGATGGAGTTCGCCATGCTCTTCGTCAGCGAGAGGAAGTAGATGGCATCGAGCACATTCGTCTTGCCCTCGCCGTTATGTCCGACGAAGCAATTCACCTTGGGCGAGAACTCCAGTTCCGCCGCCGCGATGTTGCGATAGTTCAGTATGGTCAGCCTTTTCAGAATCATGGTGCAAAGGTACAGAAAATAATTGGTCGCTGCGCTCAAAATGATAAAAAAATTGAATCAGAAAATTAGAGAAAAAAAAAGTTCTTGTCATTTTGAATAAAATTTTCTTATAATTTTGAGCGCAGCGACCATCCCCCAAAAAATCTGTTGCGGCAGGCCGCCGAAAGAAAAATAATGAAAAATAGGGA
>JBGUMY010000324.1:0-2328 GCA_045117095.1 Bacteroidaceae bacterium
ATTTGTGATTGAGGCAAATAAAATGAAAAAATCACTTCAATTTCATAAATAATCCGTAATTTTGTAGCTTGAATTAGATTTAACAACATAAAAATACAATATAGAAGCAATATGGCAACAGAATTGAAAGACCTTACGAAGCGTTCAGAAGACTACTCGAAGTGGTACAATGAATTGGTCGTGAAGGCAGAGTTGGCTGAACAGGCCGATGTGAGAGGATGTATGGTGATTCGTCCTTACGGATATGCAATCTGGGAGAAGATGCAACGTGTGCTCGATGATATGTTTAAGGAGACAGGTGTGCAGAACGCTTATTTCCCTCTGCTCATCCCCAAGAGCTTCTTGAGCAAAGAGGCAGAACACGTGGAAGGATTCGCCAAGGAGTGTGCTGTGGTGACCCACTACCGTTTGAAGACGAATGAGACACATGATGGGGTGGTGGTTGACCCTTCTGCCAAGTTGGAGGAAGAACTCATCATCCGTCCTACTTCCGAGACGATTATTTGGAACACTTATAAGAATTGGATTAAGTCCTATCGCGATCTCCCCATCTTGTGCAACCAGTGGTGTAACGTGATGCGATGGGAAATGCGCACACGTCTGTTCCTCCGCACCTCCGAATTCTTGTGGCAAGAGGGTCATACGGCTCATGCCACACGCGAGGAGGCAGAAGACCGTGCCAAAATGATGCTGAAAGTGTATGCCAAATTTGCAGAGGAATACATGGCTGTGCCCGTCATTCAAGGCGTGAAAAGCGAGACGGAGCGTTTTGCTGGTGCCCTCGACACCTACACCATCGAGGCGATGATGCAGGACGGTAAGGCTTTGCAGAGCGGTACGAGCCACTTCCTCGGACAGAACTTCGGAAAGGCATTTGATGTGCAGTTCCTGAACAAGGAGAATCAGGTGGAATATGCTTGGGCTACCTCTTGGGGTGTTTCGACCCGTCTGATGGGTGCGCTCATCATGACACATTCTGATGATAATGGCCTCGTCCTGCCTCCAAAACTCGCTCCGCTGCAGGTAGTCATCATTCCTATTGGCAAGGGCGACCAAATGGCAATGCTCGATGAAAAGGCTGAAGCCATTGTGAAGAATCTCAAAGCCATGGGCATCAGCGTGAAATATGATAACGCCGACAACAAGCGTCCTGGCTTCAAGTTTGCCGACTACGAATTGAAGGGTATTCCTGTACGTCTTGTGTTGGGAGCTCGCGACTTGGAGAAGGGTCTTGTGGAGGTGATGCGTCGTGATACCTTGGAGAAGGAGAATGTATCTATCGAGGGAATCGAGGAATACATCAAGAACCTCTTGGATGACATCCAGCAGAATATCTACAAGAAGGCTGTCACTTTCCGCGACGCACACATCTACGAGTGCGACAACTACGATGAGTTTAAGGAGCGCGTGAAGGATGGTGGTTTCTTCCTCTGCCACTGGGATGGTACAGAAGAGACGGAAGCCCAGATCAAGGAAGAGACACAGGCCACCATTCGCTGTGTGCCATTTATGTTCGAACAGACCGAAGGCACCGATATGGTGAGTGGCAAGCCTGCCAAGTGCCGTGTCCTGATTGCAAGAGCATATTAATCGTAGTTCAAAAGTCAATAATTACGCCAGATTCATGAAGAAGTTGACCATCTCCATCCTGTTCTTGTGGGCAGCCATAGGCCTGTCTGCACAGACACTTCCCACCACGTTCATGAATAAGCTCACCGCCTTGAATGGTGTGAGCCAAGTGAAGCCGTTAGAAACCAGCAAGTTCAAGGAGAAGTATGTCTTGAAGATGGAACAGCAAGTGGATTGGAAGTCACAGAATCAAGGCACGTTTGGCGAACGCATTATCGTCGGCATCAAGGGACTGGACAAGCCTACTGTGCTGGTGACAGAAGGTTACTTTGCCGATTATGGAATGCGAACTGACTACGAGGAGGAACTGAGTGCGCTCTTCGATGCCAACGTGGTGCTGTGCGAGTACCGCTATTTTGCAGAGAGTGTGCCTGTGCCTACCAATTGGGACTATATGACGGTGGACAATTCGCTGGCCGACTACCATCATGTGCGTCAAGTGTTTGGTCAGTTATTTACTGGCAAGTGGATCAGCACAGGCATCAGCAAGGGTGGTCAGACCACGATGTTCTATCGTGCCACCTATCCCAACGATGTGGATGTGAGTGTGAGCTACGTGGCTCCCCTCAACCGTGCTGTGGAGGATGGACGTCATGAGAAGTTTTTGGCGAAGCAGGTGGGTACCAAGGATGAACGCAAAGCGATCAAGGAGGCTATGCAGGAATTGATGCGACGCAAGCCTGAATTGATGGACATGTT
>JBGUMY010000325.1:0-5022 GCA_045117095.1 Bacteroidaceae bacterium
CTTCGCCACCGTATAGAAAGCGCCCATCGGAATGGGTGAGTAAACGCCAGGAATGCGATTGAGCCCATCAATCAGACACTTGCGTCGCTCCACATATTCGTCGTAGATGTCTCGGCTATATTCTTCAGGAGCATCAAGACTGGCCTCAGCGGCAATCTGTCCGATGAGTGGAGGCGAAAGACGAGCCTGACAGAATTTCATCACAGCCTTACGAATCTCTTCATTCTTCGTGATGAGGGCACCAATACGGATACCACACTCGCTGTAACGCTTCGACACAGAGTCAATCAGCACCACATTCTGCTCGATGCCTTCCAGATGGCAAGCGGAAATGTAAGGAGAACCTGTGTAGATGAACTCACGATACACCTCGTCGGAGAAAAGATACAAATCGTACTTCTTCACGAGGTCACGAATCTGATTCATCTCACGGCGTGTGTAGAGATAACCTGTGGGGTTGTTGGGGTTGCAGATGAGGATGGCACGTGTGCGCTCGTTGATGAGTTCCTCAAACTTCTCCACCTTGGGCAGAGAGAAGCCCTCGTCGATGGTCGTGGCGATGGTACGAATGACAGCACCAGCCGAGATGGCAAATGCCATGTAGTTGGCGTAAGCTGGTTCAGGCACGATAATCTCATCGCCTGGATTCAAGCAGGCCAAGAATGAAAAAAGTACAGCCTCACTACCACCACTGGTGATGATGATGTCGTCAGCCGTCAAGTGGATGTCGTACTTGGCGTAGTAGTTCACCAACTTCTCACGATAACTGCGATAACCCTGCGAAGGGCTGTACTCCAGAATCTTTCTGTCAATGTTCTTGATGGCATCGAGCGCCACCTGAGGAGTAGGCAGATCTGGCTGTCCGATATTCAGGTGATAGACCTTGATGCCACGCTTCTTAGCGTCTTCAGCAAGCGGTGCCAGTTTGCGAATAGGCGAACTGGGCATCTCTGTTCCTCGTATGGAAATTTTTGGCATATCTAATTAGATAAAGTTGTTTACCATTAAAAATATTGCAATATGAGTGCAAAGGTACGAATTTCTCATGGCACAACATCCTTATCCGATTAACTTTTTGCCATTTCCTTGACGAAAAACACAAAATGTAAAGGAAATGGGCAGGAAATGAGGCTAATCCTCCAGCGGCATCGTGAGAATGAAACGAGCACCATCCTTGTAGGTTGGATCACATTTGATGGTGCCACCCTGCAGTTCTGCGCATCGTTGACAAAGATTGAGGCCGATGCCCAAACCTTCGCTGTAGTAGTCCAGTTTGAAGAAAGGGATGAAAATGCGCTGCTGATCCTCTTCGGCAATGCCAATACCCGTATCGGTCACGATGAACGAGACAGTATGCTCATCATCCTGACGACACTCCAACGTGATGGTTCCCTGCTTGGTGAATTGGTTGGCATTGGCAAGCATCTGCAGCAACATCCTCTTCATGGCTTTGGAGCAGGCAGAAAGTGTCAAGGAATCAGGCACAGAAGTCACAAATTCTTTCTTCACCGTTTCCGGACACTTGAGTTTCAGTTCGTCCAACGTCTCACGGCACAAGTCGTTGCAGGCATATACGGCATCCTTGGGCAGAGAAGTCTGTTTCTCCAGGAAGGCGGCAGCAAGCAACTTATCAATAATCCCCTGAATGTTCTCAGAGTTCTCGCGCATCGCATCCAGAATCAGTTCCATCTCTTCTTCTGGGATGGCTTGGTGGTCATCGCGAATCACCTGCGAAAAACCGATGATAATGTTCAGCGGAGTACGTACCTGATGGGTGACATCCTGCATGAAGGCGGTCTTCTTCTCCAAGGCAATCTGCGCCTGCTCATTGGCTTCAGTCAGTTCATAGTTACGCTTCTCAATCTCACGGTTCATCATACGAATATCGTTGATGTAGCCTGAAATAAACTTCTGCATCTTGCAGAAACTGTTCTGCAACAGTCCCACAGCGTCAATACGGTCGCTTTGCTCCATACGGTCATCAAAGTTTCCTGCCGCAATGTGGCGAGCCTGAATAGCCAGCTGATTGACAGGCACAAGGGCGCTCGTGACAATCTGCCGACACAGGATGAGCAACAGTATCAGTCCAATCACGATGATACCCATGACGATGTAGAACAAGCGGTTGTAGCCACGGAATATTTCACTTTCAGGATAAACGATGGCAATGCTCCAACCGGTCTGCGGCAAGCTGCGATAGAACACGTAACACATTTCGCCATCCAGCATCAATGTCTTCATGCCCTGCTCACCTTTCACCATCGCATTGCCCAACTGGATGATATCGACATCGCGATCAGGGTCAGTACCCGTGAAGATGGTCTGATAAACCAATTTCGTCGTGTCAGGATGAATGAAATAGTTACCTTCCTTGCCCAGCATGAAGCAGTAGGAACGTTCAGACGGGCGCTTCTCCATCATGGTTTGTGAGAGCCACTTCAAAGAAAGGTCTGTAGACACAACTCCCACGAATTGTCCCTCTTGATCCAAGACAGGCTTGCTGTACGAGGTGATCATCTCCTGCACATAGATATCGTCCACATTGTAATCGAAGAAAGGATCTATCCACCCCGCCTTCTTGGTGTGCTGAGGGATAGAATACCAATCCATGTCGAAGTAATTGTATTCCTGGCTTCCCTCTTGCTCAGTCAGGATGGAGTCTGACTCCATTCCTGAATAGATGGAATAGAACTCGCCTTTCTCAGGGAAGTAATAAGGCTCAAAAGCAATGGAACAGCCATTGAATCGGGGGTTCGTCTCCACGATACGACGCGAATAGGTCACCACCGAGTCTGGATTCAGATGGGTACGCACCAGCCATTCCGTATTGGTGGTGGCGATTTCCACCTCGTTGAGGATGGCCGTCACCCGAAGCGCTGTGTTATCAAGCACTTTGGTGGCTCGTTGCAAGGCATCATCACGCACATAGCTACGCGATTTGATATACATGAAGCCCAGCGACACCACAAACACAGCGACCGCAAAGAACAAGATCCAGAGACTAAGCCTCAGGGACAGAGAATGTCGTATTTTCGTGAAAAGATTCTTCATTCTTGTACGTTCTTAGAGTTACACATTTGTGGTATTGCCTCCACCTGTTGATGGATGGTCTTGATGCGCATGATAGGCCATGGCCCTTTCAGAGGCATCCAAAATCTCGTTGAGCAGACGTGTGACGTTCTCCGTATTTTCGAGCATACGATCCACGTGTTGAGCCATTTCCTCACTCGAGAAGTCCTTGTACCCCTTACGAATGAGTTCGTTTTCCGACACGATGATATGGACAGGTTCCACCATGCGGTCGGTCATATTGTTGATCACAGCCGTCTTGGCACGTCCATCCTCCGTGGCCAGTCTGGTTGCCTTCAGCAGGTCGTTATTGCTCTTGGTCAAAGTTTCGGTCGTGTTGCGCAGTTCATTGACGTAATCTGACAACGACTTCTGCATCATCGAGAAGCTATGCTGCAGATGACCCACTTCATCGCGGCGCTTGCTGTCAGGAATGGTTTTCTCGAAGTTTCCGCTGGAGATGTGCTGTGCATGCATCGCCAGATGCTTGAGCGGACGCAGGTTCTGATGGATGATGAAGACACAGAAAACCAGCAGGAGCAGGAGACCCGTCACGGTGATGAGCATCAGACTCTGCTGCAACTGCTTGTAGGGCTCCACGATATCAGTCTCAGAGCAGACAATCGCCACGCTCCATTCCGTATGGGAGAAAGGTCTGAAGAACACAAAGTAGGTCTCGCCATCACGTTCGAAAGAACGATAGCCCGATTCACCCGAGATCATCGCCTGACCGATGGCCGTCATCACCGTGTCGGGATGCTCCAACGTGGAGGTGAAGATGGTCTGATAGAACAGTTTGGTGGAATCGGGATGCACCAGGAAGGTGCCACCCTTGCCGATGAGGATGCTGTAAGAATGAGGGAAAGGTTTGGTTTCCGTGATGGTGTTTGAGAACCAACCGAGCGACAGATCCACGGACAGGACACCCACGCTGTTGCCCTGCTTGTCACGGATAGGCTGACAGAAGGAGGTGATGACATCAGGCGTTTCCACACCACCCGTATAGTCTTCCTGGAAAGGCTCCACCCAGACAGGCCTGTCAAGCAGGCGCGGGATGAGATACCAATCCTCATAATAATATTCATAGATGTCGTTGCCCTCCTGTTCCGTCTGAATAGAATCCGGTCCATTGTAGGAGTAAGCGGAGAAGAACTGTCCCCGATCCTCAAAATAGAAGGGGTCGAACGCGATGGAGCAGCCATTGAGATTGGGATTGTTCTCCAGAATCTTGCGGCTGAACACAAACATGGAGTCCGGCGTGTCGATGTGCTGTTCCACCAGCCATTTCATGTTGTTGGCCGCCACCTCCACCTGATTCAGCGTGTTTTCGACCTTCAGCAAGGTTCCCTCCAGCGTCTGCGAAGCCTTCTCGATGGCCTCTTCCTTCACAGCCAGACGGGAATAATAGAACATGATGCCCAGCGCGGCCATGAAGAGCACCACCACAGTGACAAAGACCCAGAAACTGAGCCTTGCTGACAGCGACTGACGGACGTATGTGACAACACTCTTCATGATGACTGATTATTTCTTGGTGGTTGACTGCTTGGTGGTTGACTGCTTGGTGGCGCTTTCCGTGGTGGCATTCTTGTTTTGCCCCATCAGCTCTTCATAAGTCACCTCGCGCTCGATGCTGTGATTGCCTATCAACAGCTGGTTCGCTTTCTTCACCATGTCCGGACGCAAACGATACTCACGCTTGCCCGATTCACGATCCACCTGCAGGCGCAAGATCTCCTGCAGCTGCAAGCGCTGAATCACACGGTTGGTCTGCACCTTGTTGAGCTTCACATATTTCATCACGATGTCGAGCGCCTCCTCCTGATGAGCGGCCGCCCATTCCCATCCACGCTTGCTGGCCTCAGCAAAACGCCTCACCTGCTCACGATGCGTATCATAATACTCACGCTTCACATACACGCCATTCTCCTGGATGTTGTAGCCGTTCTCGCT
>JBGUMY010000326.1:0-2321 GCA_045117095.1 Bacteroidaceae bacterium
GAATATAAGGCTATACCTCCTTATGTGCTTAATCAGAATCGAATATGAAAACTCTAACTGTATTTACCCCAACATATAATCGTAAACATACGATTGTCAGAACGTATGAATCGCTTTGCCGCCAATCAAATGATGATTTTGATTGGTTGATTGTTGATGATGGTAGTGCGGATGGAACGAGAGCGTGGGTGGAAAGTTTGGGAGAAAAGATCGTGTTTTCTGGTGCTCGCTTCGATTGGATGGGACGCATGATAGATGGAGAGGATGATAATCATTTTACCATCAAGACTGGTAAGTTATTCATAGAATACATTTATAAGCCCAATGGGGGGCTTTATACAGGTTATAATGTGGCATATGTTACAATTCAGACGGAATTGTGTGTGTGTATTGATAGCGATGATTATATGCCCGATGATGCAGTAAGGAAGATTCTTGGGTGCTGGAAAGATAGAGGAGAAGAGAAATATGCTGGTATCTTAGGTTTGGACTTGAATAGTGCAACGAATCAGTTGATTGGTGGACGTTTTCCAGAGGGGGTGGATGAGGTGTTCTTTTACGATTTGACCTTGAAGAAATTGCACGCAGGCGATACAAAGCCTGTGTTGCGAACGGCACTAATGAAAAAAGTCGCTCCACAAGTGGGCTTCCCTGGTGAGAAGAACTTTAATCCTGTGTATATGATGTTGCAAGTCGTTGATAATTCTCCAATTCTGTTGCTGAATGAGAACCTTTGCAATGTGGAATACCAAATAGGGACTGATAGTATGAGTCAAGGTATTTGGCGGCAATATGTGAATAGTGCAAAAAGTTTTGCAAAATTGCGGTTGCTGGAGATGTCTTTGAAACACAATACGCTCAAAAACAAAATGCGTGTCTGCATCCATTATATTTCGTCTTGTTTGTTAAGCAATGATTCGGGGTGGTTAAGGAATAGTCCGCTAAAACTTATGACGTTGATATTGTTTCCCGTTGGTTTTGCTTTGTACTTGTTGGTCTTGTGGAAAAATAGGTCTTAATCGTTTTAATTTAGATAGATGATGAATGAAAACTTAAGCCCAATTCAGAGGGTGTTGCTGGATACCTTTAAGGCTTTTGCAAAAGTCTGTAAGGAGAATGACATTAAATATTATGCGGCGTCAGGAACGTTGTTGGGCGCGATTCGGCATAACGGATTCATCCCTTGGGATGATGATATTGATGTCTTTCTGTTACGAAATGACTATGAGAAATTATTATCATTAAAGGAATGGTTGAAAGATTCTAATTATCGGGTTGCAGATTTTCATGATGAAGGATATCCATATCCTTTTGCCAAATTTTATGATTCCACAAAAACATTTTGGGAATATAAGCAATTCCCTTTTATCATGGGGCCTTTCATCGATTTGTTCCCTTTAGATGAGTCCGATGACCACAATGAGGAGCATGAGAAGTTGAATGATGACATTCATGCGGCCTTTTGGGTGTATCGAAAGTCAATTTCCCATCAGACATGGAGTGAAATTTTCAAGGATATAGTGACTTTTAATGGATTTGAGGGGGAAACCAATTTAGTGAAAAAAATATTCTATGTCCCTCAAAAGAAGAGATTCTATAAGCGCGTGGAAGAGTGCTATCAAAGAATCTGCTCTGTAAAAGGAAGCTATTACAAACCGTATTGGGATGTGAAGCATATACAATACCCTAAAAACTGGTTCGCACAGGCAGTCGCTGTTCCATTTGAGGATACAGAAATACTGGTTCCTAATGGGTATCATGAGATATTGACTTATTTATATAAGGACTATATGACCCCTCCACCAACACATGCTCGTTCGGGCCATCATACGGCTTTTTATATGAACTTAGAGAGAAGAGTTGGTAAAGATGAAATTCTGAAAGAAAAGAAAGATGAAGTGTTGGAGAAGAAACCCATGTCTCTTTCTGTCATTTGGGATGAAATCAAACATTGGAAAGGATTTGACTAAATGGGGGCAAATGGGTGATACCTTAAAAGAAATAATTATATCAGATCTTAAACGTTATATTCCCGATTCTGCTGGAAAAAGGAAATGTACAAACTCTGTTCTCTATAAAACATTTCTTCATGAATATTTCCGTCATGAATCCTTCCATTATACGTTCTGGCTAAGAATTGGTTTTTTTCTTGTTCAGAAGGAGGGAAACCTTTTAATAAAAATTTTACGATTTATTGTTTATATGATTCATCTTAGGAATAGCCATCGTTTAGGAATACAAATACCGTTGGGAACAAGAATCGGCAGAGGCTTAAAATTGGGACATTATTCGAATATTGTGATTGCGGCTGAAACTGTGAT
>JBGUMY010000327.1:0-1876 GCA_045117095.1 Bacteroidaceae bacterium
TTTCGCCAATCAGAAGGGTGGCATCAAGGTGAACCTCAACGGCATGAATGAGAGTGACCCTGTGAAGTTGCTCTTTGCTGAGAACCCCGGTGTGGTTGTTCAGGTGAAGAACGAAGACAAGAAGGCTGTGGAGAATCTGCTGAACAAAGCAGGTGTAGGCTTCATTGAGATGGGACAACCCATTGAGGAACGTCAGATTGTGGTGAAGAAGGGGGGACGTAACCGCTACTTTGATATTGACAAACTGCGTGACATTTGGTATAGCACTTCTTATCGTTTGGACACCAAGCAGTCCTTCAATGGCATGGCCAAGGAGCGCTTTGAGAATTATAAGAAGCAACCTATTGAGCACAAGTTCCCAGCTTCCTTCACGGGTAAGTTGGCACAATATGGCATCAGTGCAGACCGTCGTGAACGCACTGGCATCAAGGCTGCCATCATCCGTGAGAAGGGTACGAATGGTGAACGTGAAATGGCTTACTCCTTGTATCTGGCAGGCTTTGATGTGAAGGATGTGATGATGACTGACCTCGTCAGTGGTCGTGAGACCTTGGAAGACATCAACATGATTGTGTTCTGTGGTGGTTTCTCCAACTCCGATGTGTTGGGTAGTGCCAAGGGATGGGCTGGCGCCTTCCTCTTCAACCCCAAAGCAAAGGCTGCCCTCGATGCTTTCTATGCAAGAGAGGACACACTTTCATTGGGTATCTGTAATGGATGCCAGTTGATGGTGGAACTCGGTCTTATCAACAACAACCATGCTGTGACCGATGCCAAAGACTATGCTCAGATGTTACATAATGTCAGTCATAAGTTCGAGAGTGAGTTTGTGACCTTGCAGATTCCTGAGAACAAGTCGGTGATGTTTGGTTCGCTGAGTGGCAGCAAATTGGGCTTGTGGGTAGCTCATGGAGAAGGAAACTTCCGTCTTCCCAAGGCTGAGAAGGACTACCACATTGTGGCGAAGTACAACTATTCTGGCTATCCAGGCAATCCTAATGGCTCTACCTACGATGTGGCTGGTATTGCCTCAGCCGATGGCAGACATTTGGCTATGATGCCTCACTTGGAGCGTGCCATCTTCCCTTGGCAGGAAGCCAATTATCCTGCTGACAGGAAAGCAGATGAGGTGACTCCTTGGATTGAAGCCTTTGTGAATGCTCGTAAGTGGGTGGAGGAGAAGAAGAGATAGACTAGTAAAGCTAGTATGACTGGTAGAACTAGAAAACGAGAATAGCGAGATGAGTACCTACACAGATATTTTCCTTACGTTTGCCAAGATTGGTAGTTTCACCCTTGGGGGAGGCTATGCAATGGTGCAAATCATGGAGAAGGAAGTGGTGGATAAGAAGCACTGGCTGAACCATGAGGAATTTATGGATACGCTGGTGGTGGCGCAGAGCACTCCTGGTCTCTTCGCCATTGATATGGCCTCACACATCGGTTTGAAACTGAAGGGTGTGACAGGTGGCATTGTGGGGGCTTTGGCCACTGCATTGCCATCGATTGTGGCCATTCTGCTGATTGCCATCTTCTTCCAGACCTTCAAGGAGAATGTCTATGTGGAGAAGATATTCATGGGGGTGCGTCCCTGTGTGGTGGCGCTGATTCTGGCTCCATGTTTCAGCATGGCAAAGAAAGCAAAACTCAACAAGTTCAACTGGTGGATTCCTGTTGTGACCGCTGTGCTGATTTCAGCCTTTGGGGTGTCACCTATTTGGTGCATCCTGGCAGCTGGCATTGGAGGATTTGTGTGGGGGAGAGTGAAGAGTTGAGAGTTAAAAAATAAGAAGCGATGATATTCTGGGAATTGTTTTATGTCTTCTCAAAGATAGGCATCTTCAACTTTGGAGGTGGCTATGCGATGTTGTCACTG
>JBGUMY010000328.1:0-1490 GCA_045117095.1 Bacteroidaceae bacterium
CGCATCTACAACCTGATGGGCATCGAGGTGAAGCAGCCCGTGAAAGGCTCGCTCTACATTCAGAACGGCAAGAAAATGATTAAAAGATGAAACAAATTCCTGATCAACCCTTCATCAAACTGTTCAACATCAGTTTTGGCTTCTTTGGAGTGCAGATAGCCTACGCCTTGCAGTCGGCCAACATCTCGCGCATCTTCTCCACGTTGGGTGCAGATCCTCACAACCTCAGTTACTTCTGGATTCTGCCACCGCTCATGGGCATCATTGTCCAGCCCTTCGTGGGGGCATGGAGCGACCGCACTTGGACACGTTTTGGCCGTCGCATTCCTTACCTTTTCGTTGGGGCGCTGGTGGCTGTGCTCGTCATGTGCATGTTGCCCAACGCTGGTTCCTTCGGCATGGCGGTTGGTACAGCGATGGCCTTCGGACTCCTCTCGCTCATGTTCCTCGACACCTCCATCAACATGGCCATGCAGCCTTTCAAGATGATGGTGGGTGATATGGTGAACGAGCGTCAGAAGGGACTTGCCTATTCCATCCAGTCATTCCTCTGCAATGCGGGTTCGTTGGCAGGCTACCTCTTCCCCTTCATCTTTGCAGCCATCGGCATCAGTAATGTGGCGCCCGAGGGAGTCATTCCCGACTCAGTCATCTACTCCTTCTACATCGGAGCCTTCATTCTTATCCTTTGTGTGGTCTATACCTCTGTGAAGGTGAAGGAATATCCACCAGCCGAATACAACGAGTATCATCCTGTGGGTGAGAAGGAGGAGAAGGTGAACATGTGGAAGTTGTTGGTCAAGGCTCCCAAGACTTTCTGGACGGTGGGTCTCGTACAGTTCTTCTGCTGGGCAGCCTTCATGTTTATGTGGACCTATACCAACGGAACGGTGGCTGCAGGGGCATTCGATGCACCAACCTTGTTGAAAGATGGGGCGTGTGTGCTCGACACCACTTCCACGCAGTATCAGGATGCAGCCGACTGGGTAGGCATTCTCTTCGCTGTGCAAGCCGTAGGTTCTGTGCTTTGGGCTGTGGTCATCCCACGTTTCAAGTCCTACAAACTCGCCTACGTGGTCAGCCTCATCTTAGGCGGCATCGGCTTCGTGTCCCTCCAGTTCATCCACGACCAATACGTGCTCTTCATTTCCTTCATCCTCATCGGATGTGCATGGGCAGCGATGTTGGCATTGCCATTCACCCTGCTCACCAATTCCCTGAAAGGTGGACATGTCGGCACATATCTGGGTCTTTTCAACGGCACCATCTGTGTGCCTCAGATTGTGGCTGCCAGCCTTGGAGGACTCATCCTCCATACGTTCACCACCCAAGGTGAACTGGCACCTGAATCCAACATGCTTGTCCTCGCTGGCATCCTCCTCTTCGTGGGTGCTGCCTGCGTGAATATCATCAAGGAGAAATAATACCTGGACATTCGTCCTATTCCCACAAGCGGATGGTTTCTTTTCTGAGAGACCATCCGCTTGTCA
>JBGUMY010000329.1:0-2204 GCA_045117095.1 Bacteroidaceae bacterium
GCTGGCGCTCGACATCGACATCTCCGCCTACAACACGGAGGATGCCTACACCATCACCCTGGAGAATGAGGACGAAATCTTCGAAGGCAATTTCCGCCTGTCCGACCTGACGAGCATCCACGAAGTGACCACACCTCACACTCCATCCGATGTCTATCATGACCTTATAGGCCGTCGTGTCACTATGCCATCTAAGGGCATCTATATCCATAATGGGAAGAAAGTGCTGGTGAAATAAAAAACGCCCCTTCAAATTTGCAGAGGTCAATGATTCTTACTAATTTTGCAAATCAAAAGCTTTAAGGTATGAAAAAGATTTTAGCCATGTTCACCATTTTGATGGCGACCATTCAAGTGTGTCAAGCAGATGACCGAATTTCCACGACACCTAACGGAACAGTCTCCACCTCGTATTATGTTCCTTTCTTGAAAGACACCCGTAAAAGATGGAGCGGCTATTGTGTACTGAAGAATGGGGAGGAGTTTCTTGTGTGGACATTCGAGAGGCAAGACACTGTCATTGCAGGGATAACTTACTCTGTGATAGAATATCAAGGTAGGGAGACGCTTCTTTTTTATGAAAGACAAGAGGGGAAAAAAGTGTATCGGTATGACGAGGATACGCAGGCCGAAGTGCTGATGGTAGACTACTCTTTGGAAGTGGGCGATGAAGTGGAGGTGGATGGTGGCGTGAAGATGAAAGTGGTGAAAACGGAATCTGCTTATGAAACGATTCCGATGTATGGATTGAGGAACAGCAAGATGATGAGGCTTCAGGGGGTGGATGATGAGACGCTGGAGGATGTGTGGGTGGAAGGTGTCGGTTCAATCTATTGGGGTGTGCTTCCACGAGGAAAAATGACAGATGTGGAGCAGATGTATGTCGCCAATGTGAGTTTTTCCTTTTCGGAAGGAAATGCTTCGTTTACTATTAACACGGAAAGGTACAAGAGTGGCCTATTACATTATCGGAATTTAACACAAGAGGAGAATGATTTTGCAGAGACGCTGGATCCTTTCAAGCCAGAAAAACTTGACATCCATTTTGTCGATGATACCCTATGTGTGACAGGCATATTGTACATCAAACCCTACGACTATCAAATAGATTGTCTGCTTGATGGCTCCAATATTGATCTCAATATATATATGATTGACTTGTATGACTATTTTGAAAGTCCACATACATATTATGTTGAAGCCAAGTTCCCTGATTTCAAGGATGGGGTCTATCAAGTGAGTTACAATGGTGGTGAACCAATGGAGGTGGTGTGTGAAGAGAAGAAGGACTATCGCCCCTTCATCGAGGATGGAAAAGTGTGGCGAGTGATGCATGGTAATTTCTCTGGTAAAGCCAACTTTGTCAACTATTATTTCTCTGATGAGGAAATCATCAAGGACAATGGTAAGACATATAGGACGCTCTATGAACAAAAAGATGAGGAAATCTCTCCCCGTTCAGTTGGTCTTCTAAGAGAAGAGAATGGACGTGTGTATCTTTATGACAAGAACACCAATACGGAGAAGATTGCATACGACTTCACGCTGAATGAAGGCGATAAGTTTGAATTGCAATATGAAGGAGGATTGCCATGTGAAGTGACCAAGGTGGATAGCCTTGTACAACAAGGGAACCGTTTGAAAAGAATCACGTTTAACATCACCAATGGCATGGGAGAAGCGTATGAAGGGACATGGATTGAGGGCATTGGCACTTATGAAGAACCTTTATCCATCTATCCTTCTACAGACCCCAACTCGTGGTCTTCCAGCCTGGAGTATGTGAAGAGCGAAAAGATGGGATATTGGGCATTTCCGTTCAAGTTCTATAGATTGCGCGGGCAACCCATGATTCTCGGCGAAGACCATTCTTCGGAAGTGTCAGAGGAGCAGTGGGGACATGATGACCTGCACTACAAGTTTTTACCAGGTAATCCTATTGGCGATGACAAGGACACGCTTCATGTCTACGGAAAGATGTGGTTGAATTGTGCCCCCGATCAATACATGTATTGTGAGGAGGAAGGATTGATGGAACGAAACATCACGTTCCATACCGATGCATTCTTGGAAGATAGAGATTGTTTCGGCTACTATGATGTGGACTTGCGCTTCCCATTCTTCAGCGCCACCAGCGGAGTGCAATACACGGTGACGGACAAGGAAGGAGTGCATCAAGTGGAATTAAGAAAGGATTTGGAGTA
>JBGUMY010000330.1:0-9365 GCA_045117095.1 Bacteroidaceae bacterium
GGCCAATGTGAATGACACGCTGATGAAGCCCTATTTTTACCCCGACCTCGACAAGAAGATGCTCTTTCCATTAGAATATATTTGCGAACGGAGTGGTCACACGCGTGGTTCCACATTAGACCTAACCCTCTTCGACATGAAAACTGAGAAGGAACTTGATATGGGTGGCACGTTCGATTGGTTTGGACATGAAAGCCATCCTGATTTCTGTGGCAATCCAGACACGTTTGAATATACACCAAGTGACAGCCTCTCCTCTGTACAGTTCAAGAACCGCATGGTGCTCCGTCAGGCCATGATGCGCCACGGTTTCAAACCTTTCGAAACCGAGTGGTGGCATTTCACCTTAAAAGATGAACCTTACCCTGACACTTATTTCACTTTCCCTGTGAAACGCTTGAAGAAATAGAAAGTATCTATCTCTATATATAAGATGTGCCCAACACTTTTGCATGTGTTGGACACATCTTATTCTAAGAACTTGAGAAGGTTACATTCTGGCTTTGCCATATCTCCGTTCAACCTCATCCCAATTGATGATGCTCCAAAGAGCGGTGAGGTGGTCGGGACGGCGATTCTGATAATCCAGGTAGTAGGCGTGTTCCCACACATCGAACGTGAGTAGGGGAGTCAAACCTTTCTGCACAGGATTGGCTGCATTCGCCTCTTGTGTGATGAAGAGTTGTCCTGCTCTGTCCGCAGACAACCATACCCAACCGCTGCCAAACAGTGTGGTACCTTTCTTCTGGAACTCCTCCTTGAATGCCTCGAACGAACCAAACTCCTTCACAATGGCTTCTGCCAAAGGACCTGTAGGCTCCTTCTTTGTGGGCTTTCCAGAGAATTGTCCGAAATACAGCTCGTGGTTCAAAATCTGTCCAGCATTATTCAGAATACCTCCTGTTGATTTGCAGACAATTTCCTCGAGTGTAGCGTCTTCAAAGCCGCTTCCCTCCAAGAGTCCGTTCAGATTGTTCACATAGGCTGCCAAATGTTTGCCATGATGGAAATCCAATGTTTGTGCGCTGATGACAGGTTCCAGCGCATTTTTATCATACGGCAAAGCCGTCAGTTCAAATTTTGTCATTCCTCATTAAGAATTTTCATGATTTCACAGCAAGCCTTCGCCACGTTGGTACCAGGACCGAAGATGGCGGCCACACCTGCCTTGTAGAGGAAGTCGTAGTCCTGAGCAGGGATAACACCACCGGCAATGACGAGAATGTCCTCACGGCCCAGTTTCTTCAACTCTTCGATGACCTGTGGCACGAGGGTCTTGTGACCTGCAGCGAGAGAAGATACGCCGAGCACATCGACATCGTTCTCCACTGCCTGACGGGCTGATTCGGCTGGAGTCTGGAAGAGAGGACCCATGTCCACGTCCATACCGCAGTCTGCATAACCTGTTGCCACTACTTTGGCACCACGGTCGTGACCATCCTGACCCATCTTGGCGATCATGATACGAGGACGACGTCCGTTGGCCTGTGCGAATTTCTCTGTGGCAGCGCAAGCATCCTTGAATGCCTGGTCGCCTTTGGATTCTGAACTATACACGTTACTGATGGTTCTGATGATTGCTTTATAACGACCTACCACTGCCTCGCAAGCGTCGGAAATCTCACCGAGCGTACAACGCAAGCCTGCTGCTTTCACGGCGAGATCGAGGAGATTGTTCTCACTCTTCTTGCCATCCTTGAACTCCTGCACACACTTGGTGATTTCCTCCAAAGCAGCCTTGCAAGCGGCTTCATCGCGGTTGGCTTTGAGTTCTTTGAGTGCAGCCTCTTGCTGGAGACGAACGGCTGTGTTATCGACTTCGAGGATATCGAGAGGATCTTCGTGGTCAAGACGGTACTTGTTAGTGCCGACGATGGTCTGAGTGCCTGAGTCGATACGTGCCTGAGTACGTGCTGCAGCTTCCTCAATACGCATCTTGGGCAGACCCGTCTCGATGGCTTTTGCCATACCGCCGAGTTTTTCGATTTCCTGGATATGTTCCCAAGCCTTGTGGACCAATTCGTTGGTCAGCGTCTCCACATAGTAAGAACCTGCCCAAGGGTCAATCTGTTTGCAGACTTTGGTCTCATTCTGGATATAAATCTGGGTGTTACGAGCGATACGGGCAGAGAAATCTGTTGGCAGTGCGATAGCCTCGTCAAGAGCGTTGGTATGAAGTGATTGGGTGTGACCCAATACAGCTGCCATAGCCTCTATACAAGTACGACCTACGTTGTTGAATGGGTCTTGCTCCGTAAGAGACCAGCCAGATGTCTGAGAATGAGTACGCAGAGCGAGAGACTTTGGATTCTTGGCACCAAAGCTCTTCACAATCTTGGCCCACAAGAGACGACCTGCACGCATCTTGGCAATCTCCATGAAATGGTTCATGCCGATAGCCCAGAAGAATGAGAGGCGAGGAGCGAACGCATCGACATCGATACCTGCGTTCACACCCGTGCGGAGGTAATCCATACCGTCGGCGAGGGTGTAAGCTAACTCAATGTCAGCTGTTGCACCAGCCTCCTGCATGTGGTAACCAGAGATGGAGATGGAGTTGAACTTAGGCATCTTCTGAGATGTGTATTCGAAGATGTCGGCGATAATCTTCATGGAGAATGCTGGTGGGTAAATATAGGTATTACGCACCATGAACTCCTTCAGGATGTCGTTCTGGATGGTTCCGGCCATCTCCTCGAGTTTCGCACCCTGCTCCAAACCTGCGTTGATGTAGAAGGCGAGCACGGGGAGCACGCCTCCGTTCATGGTCATTGATACAGACATCTTGTTCAATGGAATGCCTGCGAAGAGCACCTTCATGTTCTCGAGGGAACAGATGCTCACACCAGCCTTACCTACGTCACCCACCACACGAGCATTGTCGGGGTCGTAACCACGGTGAGTTGGGAGGTCGAACGCCACTGAAAGTCCCTTCTGACCAGAGGCGAGGTTTCTTCTGTAAAAGGCGTTGGATTCCTCTGCGGTAGAGAAACCTGCGTACTGACGGATGGTCCAAGGACGGAAGGGGTACATCATGGAGTAAGGACCACGGAGATATGGAGGAATACCGGCAGTGAAGTCGAGATGCTCCATGCCTTCGAGGTCTTCCTTGGTATAAACGGGCTGAATGTCAATCTGCTCAGGAGTTCTCCAATTTGCGCTGATGCCATTCTCTTTCTGCCATTGCTGACCATTCTTCTCCTGAATGCCAGCATAAATGTCTATTTCATTAAAATTCTTTCTCATGACAAAAATTTTTAAAGTGAACAGTGAAAAATGAATAGTGAAAAATCTAAGAATCTTTTGCAAACAGGGTGCCAACACCCCGAATGGATAGGCAAATTAAATTTTTCACTTTTCACTATTCACTTTTAATTTTTCATTGTACTCCTTGAGCGTTTCGAGTTGATTAACACGTACATGGATGAAATTCTCAATGCCAGCGGCCTTGAGGTCTTCGGAGCATGCAGGGGCACCAGCCACCACATACATGGCACGACCATCGAGATACTTGAATGCTGGAATAGCGTATTCTGCGTATTCATCGTCAGAAGAACACATGACCACGATATCGGCATTGGCTGCGAGGGCTGCATCCACACCTTCCTCTACGGTCTTGAAGCCGAGGTTGTCAATGACTTTGTAGCCAGCGGCAGCAAGGAAGTTGCAAGAGAACTGCGCACGAGCCTGACGCATGGCGAGGTTACCGATGGTGAGCATGAAGGCGATAGGCTGCTTGGCTGCCTTCTCAGTGGCAAGACGCAGAGTCTCGAACTCGGAAGCCAGACGCTCCTTGTTGAGGGCAGGAAGTTCGCCAGCCTCATGACTACCACACTTGCAGCTGCATTCCACAGGCTGCTTGCCTTCTGATTTCTCGGTAAAGTTGGGGAACTGGTTAGTTCCGAGAATGAACTCCTTACGCTTGGCAGCATCAGCATGACGTTTGTCGTTCGATGCGTTCACGGCGTTCTGGATATTTCCGTTCAGACTCTCTGCCAGGAAACCACCTGCGTTCTCTACAGCAAGGAAGAGTTTCCAACCCTCCTTGGCGATGGCGTCGGTCAGATGTTCAATTGTGTAAGATCCACCAGCCACATCGACAAGTTTGTCGAAGTGAGCCTCTTCCTTCAACAGCAACTGTTGATTGCGAGCAATGCGCTCAGCGAAGTCTGTAGGTGTTTCGTACGGCTTGTCGAATGGGGTCACCACGATAGAATCCACGTTGGCGATAGCTGCTGACATAGCCTCAGTCTGAGAACGGAGCAGGTTCACGTAAGAATCGAAGAGGGTTTGGTTGTACTCAGAAGTGATAGCACACACATGCATCTGACAAGCACAGTCGCACTTGGGTTCGTACTGCTTCACAATCTGTGCCCAAAGCATACGGGCAGCACGGAACTTGGCGATTTCCATAAAGTAGTTGTCACTCACGCCCATATTGAACTTGATGCGCTTGGCAGCTTCGGTAGCCTCCACACCAGCCTCTGTGAGGACGTTCATGTACTCAGCACCCCAAGCTAATGCATAACCCAACTCCTGATAAATGTAAGCACCTGCATTATTCAATGCTACAGAATTGACATTGATGCACTTATAACCAGGTAGCTCAGCCAATGCTTCAATCAGAGACTTGGCACTTTCGAGCACAGGAGTTACATCTTTACCCTTACAGAGAATCTTGCTAATGGGATCAAAGTTGATGCTTCCCTTCAGTTCTGCAAGTGGATAGTTCTGAGCCTTGAAGTAATCCACAAGAATCTGTGCCAGCTCCACACAGTGACGCTGACAGGTCTTGAAGTTCAACTCCACATACTGAGGCAGGATGCCATTTAGCAAGGTAGCGATGAACTCCTTGCTGATGTCCTTGCCTGAAATCTTGAAACCGATGGAGTCAACACCCTTGTTCAGAATGTCGAGCGCCTTCTCGTTAGCAACCTTGGCATCCGCTACGTCAATGTCCTGACGCACAAACCAAAGGTTGTTGTCCTTCTTGTTGCCACGGATGAATGGAAATTCACCGGGCAGGGAATCGACTGCTTTGAGATCTTTCAAGTCCTCGCGGCGATAGAAAGGCTGTACATTGAAGCCTTCGTTGGTTCTCCAAACCAACTTCTTCTGAAAGTCCGCACCCTTGAGGTCCACCTCAATCTTGTCCAACCACTCCTGTGTGGTGGGCGCCTGGAACTCCGAGAAGAGTTTTTCCTTGTTATTAGCCATAAAATATCAATAAAAAAGTGTTGAAAGTGTTTTCACATTAATATATCTCATACGCATGAAGACGATACTCCTATGCGTGTAAGAATGTACAAAGGTACGCTTTTTTTCTTGTTACCGCAAAAGAAAAGAAAAAAAAATGTGAATTTCTCAGAAAAGTGTGTTGATTTCAAAAAGATGTTGTATCTTTGCAAAAACAACTAATCAATTCGACATCCTAACACAATTACCAATAATAACTAAACACATTAACTAACTATGACAATCAGAAATCTTCTTTTGTCAATGATGGCAATGGGTGCCATCAGTGCGTGGGCGCAGAAAACACCCGTGTGGTGTGACCCCAATGTGAATGAAATCAATCGTAAGACGGATGTGGCTAATTACTTCGCCTATGAGACGGAGGCATTGGCACAGCAGTCGCAAACTCCGAAGGCCAATCCGAAAGCCAAGTCGAGCCGCTATCTGAGCATCGAGGGCAAATGGAAATTCCATTGGGTGGAAAGTGCCAACGAACGTCCTGATGAATTTTATGCTTTGAACTACGATGATTCTAAGTGGGCATCGATGTCTGTACCAGGTATTTGGGAACTGAATGGTTATGGCGATGCCATCTATGTGAACAACCACTATGCTTGGCGCAGCGACTGGACTGGTGAACCTCCTGCAGTGCAGGACAAGGGCAATCATGTGGGTTCCTATCGCCGTTCGTTCACCATTCCTGCTGATTGGAAGGGTGAGAAAGTGTATATTCACATCGGTTCTGCCACTTCCAACCTCACACTCTATGTGAATGGCAAATATGTGGGTTACTCTGAGGACTCGAAGGTGGCTGCTGAATTCGACATCACCAAGTTCATAACCCCTGGCAAGGAGAATCTCATCGCCATGCAAATCATGCGTTGGTGCGATGGTTCTTGGAATGAAGACCAGGACTTCTGGCGTTTCTGCGGTATTGCCCGTGAATGTTATCTCTATGCTCGTCCACAAGCACACATCGATGATGTGTTCATCACGCCTGACCTCGAGAACAACTACAAGGATGGTAAGTTAAATATCAAGTTAACGGCTCCTGACGCTGTTGGCAAGACGTTCAAGATGCGTTTGTTCAATGCTAATGGAAAGGATGTGACTCCTACACAGATCACTCCGTTGGCCATTCAGAAAGATGGGGTAGGGAATGCCGAGATGTTCATCCCTAATCCACAGAAGTGGACAGCCGAGACCCCCAACCTTTACACACTCTACATCTCTCTTTATGATGGAGACAAACTCTTGGAGTGCATTCCGCAGCGTGTAGGTTTCCGTAAGGTGGAAATCAAAAACCAACAATTGCTCGTGAATGGCCAGCCTATCCTCATCAAGGGTGTTGACCGCCACGAATTGGATCCAGATGGTGGTTATGTGGTGTCTGTTGACCGTATGATTCAGGACATTCAGGTAATGAAGCAACTCAATGTGAATGCTGTGCGTACTTGCCACTATCCTGACGATCCCCGTTGGTATGAACTTTGTGATGAATATGGTATTTATGTGACAGCAGAAGCTAACATTGAGAGTCACGGAATGGGTTACGGTGAGAAGTCGCTGGCAAAGGATGCCCGTTTCCACGATATGCACATCGAACGTGAGCGCCATAATATATATGTATTAAAGAATCATCCTTCCATCATCGTTTGGTCGTTAGGTAACGAGGCTGGTTATGGTAAGAACTTTGAAGACTCCTATGACTTCGTGAAGGCTTACGACCCCTCTCGTCCTTGCCAGTATGAGCAGGCTGGAAGTCGTGGCAAGACGGACATTTATTGCCCTATGTATGCTGACTATGGTCATTGCGAACGCTATTGTGGTGAGGGCAATGCACGTCCACTCATCCAATGTGAGTATGCTCATACGATGGGTAATTCTGGTGGTGGTTTCAAGGAGTATTGGGATATGATTCGCCGTTTGCCCAACTATCAGGGTGGATACATTTGGGACTTCATCGACCAAGGTCTGCGTGGCAAGAGCAAACTGACAGGCAAACCTATCTGGACGTATGGTGGCGACTACGGACGTTTCCCAGCTTCCGACAACAACTTCAACTGTAATGGTGTCATTAATCCTGACCGCGAACCCAATCCTCATGCGTATGAGATTCAGTACTATTACCAGAATATCTGGGCAACAATGTTGGATGCGAAAGAAGGCAAGTTCGAATTCTATAATGAGAATTTCTTCCGTCCACTCGACTACGTGGTGTTCGCTTATGAGATTGTAGTAGATGGAAAGTCAATTCTTAAATCCAATGACATGCCGATGTCATCAGTAACCATTGCTCCACAAGGCAAGTCTATTATTGAGATCGTTGGCGTCAAAGAAGCCTTCAACAATGAAGAGTATAAGGGAAAAGAAATGCTTTTGAACTTCTATTTCAAATTGGAGAAGGATGAGCCCCTCCTCAAGAAGGGCACCGTCATTGCCCACCAGCAGTTTGAACTCACGCCTTACATATTCCCAACGGTTGAGTCCGTCACAGCACAGCCCGCTGTTGATAAGAAAGCCAAGACTGCTCCAGCATCTGTCTCTCTCGATGATCGTGCCATCTTTGCTGTGCTCTCAGCGAATGGTGTGAAGGTCACGTTCGACAAGAACACAGGTTATGTGGCTTACATCGATGTGGATGGTGTGCCCATGATGACAGATGATGCACAGCTCACTCCTGACTTCTGGCGTGCAGCCACCGACAATGACTTCGGAGCAGGCATGCAGAACCGTCTTGCCGCATGGCAGCATCCTCGTTTGGAGCGCAAGGCCTTTGATATCAAGCAGGATGGTGTGAATTATGTAGTGACAGCTGAGTATGACATCAAGGTGGTTGAGGCGACCGTGAAGCTTACTTACACCATGACTCCAGAAGGGAAACTCGTGGTGAAGCAGGATTTGACGGTCAGCGAAGAGGCCAAGAATCGAAAGGATGACAGAGGTCGTCTGACGATGCCTCAGCTTCTGCGTTTCGGTATGCAGATGCAGATGCCTAAGGAGTTCTCTCAGATTGAATATTACGGCAAGGGTCCTCATGAGAACTACATAGACCGCAACAATAGCCAAAACATCGGCCTCTGGAAGCAGACCGTTGCTGAGCAATTCTGGGGTTATGTACGTCCACAGGAGAATGGTACCAAGACTTGCGTCCGCTACTGGAATATCACCAATCCTGCAGGAAAGGGACTCCGTTTCGAAGGAATCGAACCACTTGAGATGCAAGCCCTCAACTATACCGAGGATGATCTCCAGCCTTCGCGCAACAAAGCCCAGTGGCATAGCGGCGACCTCCTCGAGCGTCCTTTCACCGACCTCCACATCGCTGCCCGTTCAATGGGTGTTGGTTGTGTGAACTCATGGGGTGCATGGCCACGTTCTGAGTATCAGATGCCATATCAAAACTACACATATACTTATATTATATCTCCTTTGAGATAAGTGTGATAGAAACATTGAAAGACTGAAATCATGAAGTTCTGTATTTATTGTGGAAAACCGCTCTATGAAGAAGCCAAGTTCTGCACAAGTTGTGGTGCCAAGGTTTATACATCCGTGAGTGCCCGCACTTCGGACGATGGTCAAGGCATTGTGATTGATGCTCCAGAAGGAGCCACCGTCACCATATCCGAAGTCCACGAAACCAAAGCTCCTGACACCACGGGCGAGTTTGTTATGTCCAGTTGGAATAATCCGGTGCTTAATTCAACGAACGGCAATGAACAATAAATACAGAACTATCATGATGAACAGACGTTTCTTTTTTCTGCTCCTGATGGGAGTGGTGATGATCATTTCTGCCTCTGCACAAGAGCAGGGAGGGAAAGGATACTGGACACTGGCTCTTTCAAAAACTTTTATTGAGGGTGAGCGTTCCAATGGTGAGAACACTGGCATCATCGGTGGTCAGGATGGACTGGCCGAGTTCCGAATTTTTCATTTCGTTCCTGCGACTTTCAATCCAGATGGTTCTTATACCGTAGAGAACAGACCCGATGTGACCGTCATTAACATGGGTGGTCAGAAGACTCAGGAACAGCGCAACATCTACAGGCTGTCTGTAATGTGGTCACGGCCTCCGCAGTATGTCAAGATAACGGAGGAGGGTAAGATTGCTCTGGATGTCAATG
>JBGUMY010000331.1:0-1668 GCA_045117095.1 Bacteroidaceae bacterium
AGCAGCTATTGGTTGCGTAGCTTGATCATATCATCGGCAAGCTCTCTCCGTTGATTTTGCGGTAGAGGTCGAGGGCGAAAACATCGGTCATGCCTGAAAGGTAGTCGAGTACGGCCATGATGCGCACGTAGGTGTCATGACTATCGACCTCGTACTGAGAGGATACACGGTCGAGCAGCAGGCTGCTGTAGGCGTGGTGAGGGTTCATCACGGCGTTGGTGAAAAGTTGGATGAGGGTGTAGATGATTTTGTAACCCGCCAGTTCTGTATCGATTACATCGCGGCTACGATAGATGCGGCTTTTGGCCACTTTTACACAGGCTTGGTAGGCATCGTGGATGAGGGGACAGGCGTGGTCGATCAGGGAACCACTGAAGGTGCCGTCTAAGATAGCCTGTTCGTTCTCCACAAACACACGCACACATTCTTGCTCCAAGGCTCCGATGGCACAGGAACGGAAATAGACCACGTTCTCGTTCTTGTCATCCACACTTTGACTGCGTTCGATGACGTGGGCACGTTTCTCTTCTGGAAGGAAGCCAAGCATGAGGTTGCGGGTCTCCTCGAAAGAGAGAATTTTGAGTTTGTGGGCATCCTCGATGTCCATGATTTCGTAGCAAATGTCATCGGCTGCCTCTACCAAATAAGCGAGGGGATGACGGAACCAGCCTTCGCCTCTGCGTCCCAATCCGAGTTCGGTGGCGATGCGGTCGTAGATGTCTTTCTCTTGGGTGAAATAGCCAAACTTCTGCTTGACGGCCTCAGTGGCAGGGAAGGGGTATTTGACGATGCTGGAGAGGGTAGAGTAGGTGAGCACGAATCCACCTGCTCGACGTCCCTTGAATTGATGAGTGAGCAGACGGAAGGCGTTGGCATTGCCGTCGAAGTGGGTGATGTCAGCCCATTGTTCTGGGGTGAGTTGGTTCTTGTATTGGATGCCTTGATCTTCAAGGAAGTAGGAAGCGATGGCACGCTCACCTGAGTGTCCGAAGGGAGGATTACCCAAGTCGTGGGCCAGACAGGCTGCTGATACGATGGAACCGATCTCGAGGATGTGGGTGTCGATGAGTTCTGGTCGCTGTTTGATCAGGGCATGTGCCACATCGTCGCCGAGGCTGCGTCCCACGCTGGCCACTTCGAGCGAATGGGTCAGCCGATTGTGTACGAACACGCTGCCAGGCAAAGGAAATACCTGGGTTTTATTCTGCAGGCGTCGGAAGGGTGCAGAGAAGATGAGACGGTCATAATCACGCCTGAACTCGGTGCGGTCATCCATCTTGTTGACGTGCATGTTTTCCTGTCCGAGCCGTTTATTCGATATGAGTTTTTGCCAATCCACTTGAAAGAAAATTGAAGAATTGAAAAAATGAAGAATTGTAATTCCAGAGGACAAAGTTACGTATTTTTCATGTTTTTTCTTACTTCAACTCTTCAAATCTTCAATTTTTCAATTCTTTTATTTACCTTTGCATCAAAATTTAGCAACTATGGAAGTAAAAATCATCAATAAGTCGCACCATCCACTGCCTCAGTATGCTACTCCACAGTCGGCAGGCATGGATTTGAGGGCGAATTTAGATGCCCCTATCACGTTGGCTCCTTTGGCTCGTGTGCTGGTGCCTACAGGTTTGTTTATGGCATTGCCAGTGGGCTATGAGGCGCAGGTGC
>JBGUMY010000332.1:0-2561 GCA_045117095.1 Bacteroidaceae bacterium
AGTGATCTGACCAACACGACGGCATTCTCCCAAAACAACAAGGTGAAGGTCATCTGCATTCTCGACATCACAGGCAAGCTGGGTAACATGGATTTTGCCTTCAACATGGACATTCCTAATGTAAATGAGGAAGTGCGCCAGTTGGTACGCTCCATGATCAACTCTGAGGAAGAGATGAACACCCAGATGATTTACCTGCTTGGATTGGGACGTTTCTATCCCAATGAATATGCACGAGCCAACGGCAATGGAAATTCCGAACAGGCCATGAACTCCCTCCTGTCATCCACATTGAGTGGACAAATCAATCAGATGCTCAGCAACATGATTGGACGCGAAAGCAATTGGAACTTCGGTTCATCGCTCACAACAGGCGAAAAGGGATGGAACGACCTTGATGTGGAGGGCTTGCTCGAGGGGCGTCTGCTCAACGAACGATTGCTCATCAATGGCGCCTTTGGTTATCGCGACAATGCCCTGACCAACAACACCAGCTTCATTGGAGACTTCGAGGTGAAATGGCGAATGGACAGAAAAGGCACCTTCTATGTGAAAGCCTATAACCAAACCAACGACCGCTATTTCACCAAAGCGACCCTGAATACGCAAGGGCTTGGCCTTTCTTGGCGACATGACTTCGAGAGCATCAGACGCCGGATCAAGAAGAAGAAAGACGAAGAAAAGTAAAAAAACATAAGACAAACAATCCAAACCTTTTATACATATTCTATACATATTTATTATTCACCTAAAAATTCCAAAAAAACAATGAAAAAAAATCTTTTCACAGCACTGACGTTGCTCGTTTTGGCAACATCTTGCAATCAAAAACAACAATCAACACCTATGGAACAACTATTTACCGAACCAGCGATGGAGTATCTGAAGACCGTACCCTTCGATATCAATCGCACATCCCTCTACAGTGCAGAGGAACTTTATGCGGGCTACGACCCAGCCAAACCTGAGACCTTTGAGACCTGCTACGATACCAAGGTCTATAAGCACTTCATCGAGAAGGGCAAGCAGGCCAAGGATGTGGAAGAATCACTCGCTCGCACCCTTCACGACCACGGCATCCATGTGGCACTTGACGAGTTCTTCCGTGAGCATGATTCTCGTCTCTGCATCGGCATCATGGGTGGACATGCCCTGCTGCGCACAGACCCCATGTATAAGCGCGTGGTGCTCCTGAGCAAGCGTCTCACCGAAGAAGGTTTCATCATGCTCAGCGGTGGTGGTCCAGGTGCTATGGAAGCCACACATCTCGGTGCATGGATGGCTGGAAGAGAAGAAGCCGATGTGGATACAGCAGTCGAGATGCTTGCTGCAGCCCCATCTTTCAAGGACGATGGCTGGCTGGCCTCTTCCTTCGAGGTGATGAAGAAGTACCCACGTCAAGGCGACTATGTCAGCCTCGGCATCCCCACCTACCTCTATGGCCATGAACCATCCGCTCCATTCGCCACCCACATTGCCAAGTTCTTCGAGAACAGCATACGCGAAGACTTGATTCTCACGGTGGCCTTCGGTGGCATCATTTACACCCCAGGCAGCGCAGGCACCATGCAGGAAATCTTCCAAGACGCCGTGCAGAACCACTACGAGTCCTTCGGTTTCGCAAGTCCTATGATTTTCCTCGGCACCGAATTCTGGACAAAGGAAATGCCTGTATATCCATTCCTCCAGCAACTGGTTGAGATGGGCAAATACAAGAACCTGCAGCTCACCCTCACTGATGACTTCGACGTAGTGGCAGACGAACTCAACAAGTTCAGGAACAGTGCAGAGAAATAACACATCGATTTAAACCTTAAAAAGGATTGATACGTCAAACACGATGTATCAATCCTTTTATAAAAAGTTTAATCATCTATTATCTAATCTAACAAACTAAAAAATGAGAAAGATTTTTCTTGGAGCACTTTTTGTGCTTGCCATCGCTTCTGCTCATGCACAGCCAGGTGGCGGAATGTTCGGTCAGATGCCGCAAATCGATGTGAAGTTCAATGACTATGTAGCCGCACCAACAGGCTTCGATCAGGAAACAGCAGGCATTGAGCGTGGCACCATCGAAGAAACAGAGTATCAGTCCAAGACCGTTGGCACCACTCGCAAGGTGACGGTTTATCTGCCACCCAAGTACGACAAGTCAAAGAAATACCCCGTGCTCTACCTGCTGCACGGCATTGGTGGCGACCACAAGGAATGGATGCAAGGTGTGCCCAACATTATCATGGACAACCTCTACGCCCAAGGCAAGGCAAAGCCCATGATCATCGTGATGCCTAATGGACGTGCATTGCCCAATGACAAGGCAGAAGGTGAAATCTATAGTCCAGAGAAGACCAAAGGTTTCGAGATTTTCGAGCGTGACCTCATTGACGACCTCATCCCCTTCATCCAGGGCAAGTACAGCACCTACACAGATCAGGAGCACCGTGCCATTGCAGGTCTCTCGATGGGTGGTGGCCAGTCCCTCAACTTCGGTTTGGGCAACCTCGACAAGTTCGCCTACGTAGGTGGCTTCTCTTCCGCTCCCAACACCAAGCAGCCAGAGC
>JBGUMY010000333.1:0-5417 GCA_045117095.1 Bacteroidaceae bacterium
TGACGTTCACCCCCGTCTGATGACTGCTCACCAGCGTGAGGTCGGCGTCGACGTTCTTGCCGCTCACCACCGCAATCTCCACCGTGGGGTTCACCGTCTTGTAAGCCTCAATCCACTTTTCCACCAAGGGTTTGCTTGCCTTGTTCACTTTGATCGTAATCACGCCATCATTCTGCGAGGTCGCTGCACTCACCGAGAGTGCCACCGCCGCAAATACTGCTATCAAAAATACTTTCATCTTCTTAATATTATTATAATGTGTAACAATTCCTTTGTGACCAGATGTGGTGCCAACCGAATGCAGAGCAAAGCTCGCTTTGACCATGCTAAGGTGCAGCCCACATTATCAAAATGCGGTGCAAAGGTACGGACATTTCCCCTACCCCCAAATACCCTTTGTGGGCGATGCCCCTACCCTTTTTGTGGTATCTGCCCATCAAAATCGTCTTATATTTGTGGTGTAAATAAAAAAAATAGGGGAAAAGGGGAATTGTTCAAAATCTTTTGTGTAAATTTGCAAGCGTTTTGATACATATTATATATAATGAAGACTCCATTAGACTACAACATAGTAACTGAGGCCATCGAGAGCATGGCGCTGGGCGATTTCTCCGAAGCCACCATCCGAGACATCCAATCGCTCTCGAAGGTGCTGGAGGAAAAGACGGGACAGACGGTCATCCATTTGGAGATGGGTGTGCCAGGGTTGAAGCCTTCGGACATTGCACTGAAGGCTGAACAGGAGGCGCTCAGCAAGGGTTGCGCCACCATCTATCCCCCCAATGGCGGCATCCCACGCATCAAGCAGGCGGCATCGAGATTTGTGAAGGCGTTCATTGGCGTGGACATCGACCCACTCTGCTGCATCCCCACTACGGGTTCGATGCAGGGAACATTTGCCACCTTCACGGCTTGGCACCACGCCATGCCAGAGAAGGACACCGTGCTGTTCATCCATCCAGGCTTCCCTGTGCAGACCACGCAATGTGATGTTATCGGGCTGAAGCATATCGGTCTGGACATTCACGACTACCGTGGTGAGGCACTCATCGAGAAGTTGGAAGAAATTCTGTCGGCTGGCAACATCTGTGGCATCGTCTACTCGAACCCCAACAACCCCTCATGGGTTTGTTTCAACGACGAAGAACTGAAGGGCATCGCCACCTTGGCAGACAAGCACGATTGCATTATCCTCGAAGACTTGGCTTACTTCGCGATGGACTTCCGCAGAGATTTGAGCCATCCATTTGAGGCTCCCTATCAGGCTACTGTGGCAAGATACACAGACAAGTACATCTTAGCTGTCTCTGGCTCAAAGGCATTCTCCTACGCTGGTCAGCGTATCGGTGTGGCTTGCATTTCAAACACGCTCTACCATAGGGTTTATCCCTTATTGGAGAAGAACTTCGGCGTGGGCGAGTTCGGCAACTTCTTCTGCAACCGACTGATGTACACGCTTTCGAGCGGCACCACCCACAGCGTGCAGCATGCGATGGCTGCGCTGATGGAGGCGGCTTGCGACGGAAGTTACAATTTCTTGGCAGATGTGAGGGAATATGGCCGGAGGGCAAAGTTCATGAAGGATGTACTGCTGGCCAATGGTTTCTATCTCGTCTATGACAACGACCTCGGCGCTCCTTTGGCCGACGGGTTCTATTTCACCGTGCAGTATCCAGGGATGAATGACCTCGAGCTGACTCGCGAACTGATGTACTACGGCATCGCGGTATTCCCACTCGACACGATGGGTTCGAACGAACAGGGTGTGCGCATCTGCACCTCATTTTTCTCGAAAGAGCAGGAACCGATGTTTAAGGAACGCATCGAAACATTCCATCAGAATCACAAACAATAATCATAACTTATCTAAAATAATTAACATTATGAAATTGACAGTTGAAAATTCAGCAGACACCGTTATCGGTTACGTCGAGGGACGTTTAGACACAGCCGCTGCCGCACAGTTCTCACAGGACATGCAGCCCATCCTCGAAAACGCAAGTAAAAACATCGTGCTCGACTGCACCAAGATGGAGTTTATCTCTTCATCAGGTCTTCGCCTGTTCCTCAGCATCCGCAAGCAGGCTATGGCAGATGGTGGTAACGTAACCATCAAGGGAGCAACCCCAGACGTGAAGCAAGTGTTCACTATCACCGGCTTTACCGCACTCTTCAAATTCGTAGATTAATCAATTCTTCCAACAATGGATGACAAATCACCTTACCTTCATCCCCAATACGAGACGCTCTCAGCCGAGGATCTGAAAAGACTTCAGTTGGAGCGTCTACAGGCTACGGTGAAACACTGCATGAATTCACCGTTCTATAAGAAGCGTTTTGAGGAGATCGGACTGAAGCCCGAGGACATCAAGAACCTCGATGACATCCGCAAGATTCCTTTCACCACCAAGCAAGACCTGCGCGACACCTATCCATTCGGCATCGCCAGTGTGGCACTCCGTGAGTGTGTGCGTCTGCACTCCTCATCAGGCACAACAGGTAATCCGACCGTAATTCTACATACGAAGAAAGACCTTGATGAGTGGGCGAACCAAGTGGCTCGTAACCTCTGGATGGTAGGACTGCGTCCTGACGACGTGTTCCAGAACTCCTCTGGCTACGGTATGTTCACTGGTGGTCTCGGTTTCCAATACGGAGCAGAGAAGTTAGGCATGCTCACTGTGCCAGCAGCCGCAGGTAACTCCCTGCGTCAAATCAAGTTCATCAAGGACTTCGGCACCACAGCTATCCACGCTGTGCCCAGTTATGTCACCCGTCTCTACGAAGTGATGCAACAGGAGGGGGTTGACCCTCGCAAGGATACCAAACTGAAGGTGCTCGCCATCGGTGCGGAACCCCACTCAGAAGAGCAACGTAAGCGCATCGAGGACATGATGGGCGTGAAGGCCTATAACTCATTCGGCATGAGTGAAATGTGTGGCCCTGGTGTCGGTTTCGAGTGTCAAGAACAGAATGGTCTGCATTTCTGGGAGGACTACTACATCGTGGAGATTGTGAATCCTGAAACACTGGAACCTGTACCAGAGGGAGAAATCGGCGAACTCGTCCTCACCACGCTCTGCCGTGAGGCCATGCCATTGCTCCGCTATCGCACCAGAGACTTGACCCGTGTATTGGGACACACCTGTCCTTGTGGTCGCAACCACATCCGTCTCGACCGTATGCGTGGACGCTCTGACGACATGATCGTGCTGCGTGGCGTGAACATCTTCCCCATCCAGATCGAGAAGATTCTCATGCAGTTCAAGGAGTTGGCCAGCAACTACCTTATCACCCTGACTACTGACGAAGACAACGACAACATGACCGTAGAGGTGGAACTCGAGGAACTCTTCACCGATGACTACCAACGTCTGATCTCCTTGCAAAAGGATATCAAACGTCGCCTAAAGGACGAAATTCTCCTCACCCCTCATGTGAAGCTCGTGCCCAAAGGCTCTCTGCCCGTCAGCGAAGGCAAGGCTGTGAGAGTGGTTGACAAGAGAAAAGTTTATCAATAGCCCCCTAATCCCCGAAGGGGGAAGCCATCCGGAATGTATTCCGCGATGATTTCATGTCGGGGTTCACACATCATCAGGCCATCCCCCCTATCCGAATGGCCTCCCCCTTTGGGGGCGGGGGGCTTTATGACCATCAAGCAACTATCTATCTTCATAGAGAATAAGGGCGGCACCCTCATCAAGGTGCTTGACCTGCTGAGCAAGGCTGGCATCCAGATCATTGCCTCCACGGTGGCTGACACCAAGGACTACGGCATTTACCGCATCCTTTGCAACAACCCTGCACAGGCTTACCTCATTCTAAAAGATGCAGGCATCAACGTGCAGCTCTCAGACGTAATTGCCCTCAGCATCGATGACCAGCCTGGACGTGCAGCCGAAGCCGTGAAAAAGATTTCGGATGCAGGTGTCAGCATCCTTTACCTCTACTCTTTCTTGTGGAAAGGCAAAGGTGTGCTCGTCTTCCGTGCTGACTCAAGCGAGAAGGCAAAAGAGACCATCATGCTCAACAAGATGACGTTCCTAACAGAGGTTGATTTCTGATCATCGGAATGATGACGCTACTCGAAAACCTCAACACGAACGATCGTTTTGCTGCCAGCATTGGAGCGCAACTCACTGAAATACGAGAGGGATACGCCCAAGCGGAGCTGACGGTGGAGGAACGGCATCTGAATGGCGCCAATGTGTGTCAAGGAGGAGTGATTTATACGCTGGCAGATCTTGCCTTTGCGGGAGTAGCCAATTGTCATGGCATTCTTACGCTCGGCATCAACAACAGCATCACCTTTCTCAAGTCAGCACAATTAGGTGACCATATCACAGCTGTATGCACGGAAGTGCTTGACCACCACAAACTCCCTTACTGCGACATCAAGGTGACCAATCAGCAGGGCGAATTGATTGCCATGATGACAGGACTTGCCTACCGTGTGAAACGTGACTTCCCCTTTGAGGCATTAATGTAAAACGATGCAAACGCTACTTGACGTACATACCCACACCATTGTGTCAGGTCATGCTTTCTGCACCCTCAACGAAATGATTGCTGAGGCACAAAAGCACGATCTGACACTCTTTGGTGTAACGGAACACGGCCCCGCTCTGCCAGGCACTTGTCCTTCCATCTATTTCCGCAACATGCATGTGGTGCCTCGGCAGTATGGAAAGATGCGCCTACTGATGGGAGCAGAACTGAACATCATCGACTACGAAGGCAATATTGACGTCACCGAGGAAGAAGAACTCAATAGTATGGATCTCATCATCGCAGGTCTTCACAAACTCTGCTACACAGATGGCAGCCACGAACAAAATACTTCTGCCTTGCTGGGTGCCATCGAGAATCCACGCATCCACATCATCTCCCATCCATGTGACGGAACAGCATCATCCTTCGACATCGAGGCCGTAGTGTTGGCAGCCAAACGCACAGGCACCCTGCTCGAACTCAACAGCAGTTCGCTCAACCCATCTCGCCATAAGACCCTTGCCCATCAGATGTTTGTCCAAATGCTGAACCTCTGCAAGCATCACGATGTACCCATCATCATGGGCAGTGATGCCCACCACACGGCCAGCATCTGTGACTATCGGTATGCGCTTCCCCTGCTTGAGGAGACAGACTTTCCAGAAGCCCTTATCATCAACGATAAGCCTCAAGATTTCTTACAAATCATAGGAGAATAATGCTCTTTAGCACCTTTTTCAGCATAAAAAGCAAAAAAAGTCAGGAAAAGTTTGGTCAGTTCAGAAAAAAGGCCTACCTTTGCACTCGCTAAGCAAAAGCAAGGCAATCAACATGGTGCCATAGCTCAGTTGGTAGAGCATCGGACTGAAAATCCGTGTGTCCCCGGTTCGAATCCTGGTGGTACCACCATCAAAAACTCTTGACAA
>JBGUMY010000334.1:0-3912 GCA_045117095.1 Bacteroidaceae bacterium
AACTCATCCAGCAGCAGTTTGCAGCTAACGAAGCACAGATAGCCGTTGATAAGGAGTTCCTGCCTAAATTCCTTGAAATCCTCACCCCTGTGGAAACTGCTCAAGTGTTTGTACGCCGATTGAGCATGCAAAGCATGATGGGCGGCATGGGTGGTAACATGATGCGCGGTGGAATGCCTCGTGGCGGTGGCGGCTTTGGCGGTGGAATGCCAGGCGGCGGCTTCGGAGGCGGTGGCGGCTTCGGAGGTGGTGGTTTCTAACCCCCAACCTTTCCACCATCCAATAATAGATACACGGACACAAACAAACACACATAGCAGTAAACAAGATTAGGGAAAGATTTGTAAACATTAGTGAGTGAAAACATTTAACTAACTCTGTTTTTTAGTTTTGGGGAGCTTGGGATGTGAATCCAGGGCTTCCCTTTTTTATGGACGCTATTCGTCTTTCACATGTTCATTCGCAGTTTGATATGAAAAGGAGCACCCGAATTCGGATGCTCCTTCCATTTTCAAATGCCTGTGAATGATTATTCCTGCACGTAACTGGAAAGTTGCTCAACATCGAGTTGGCTGATGTAATTGAAGTGCTTGGCCACTTCGCTTTCAGCGTAGTTCATGAAGACTACGAGTGACTTGCCAAAGAGTTCTGGTGCACGCTGGGTGTCCTGCAAGAGCAGGTGGCTCATGATGACATAAGCGGTCATCTCGTAGAGCTTGCGAGCGCAGAGGTCGAGGAAATCCTGATTGCCTGGCTCCTTCGCCTTCTCAATGCTCTGGGTGAGTTTCTCAGCCATCGCCTTGATACGGTCAGCGTAGGCAGCATACTCTGCAGCCACGGGTTCAGCCTCGAAGTCCTTGATGACGTTGGCATAGAAGCCTGATGTGATGTAGCGGATGGCTGCAACAGTTTGCAACTGGGTAGTACCCTCGTAGATAGACATGATACGAGCATCGCGATAAACGCGCTGACACTTGTACTCGAGCATGAAGCCTGAACCACCATGCACCTGGATGGAATCGTAAGCTGATTCGTTGGCGAACTCTGAATTCATACCCTTAGCCAGCGGAGTGAATGCATCAGCGAGTTTGCTGTACTTCTTGTACTCGTCACGCTCCTCTGGAGTGAGTTTACGCTCCTTGCTGATATCATCAAGACACTTATAAATATCCACATAACGGGCAGTCATGTAGAGAAGTGAACGACCAGCATCAAGTTTTGCCTTGATACGTGAAATCATGTCGTAAACGGCTGGGAAGTGGATGATCTCCTTGCCGAACTGCTTACGGTCACGAGCGTAGTTGATAGCCTCTTCATAAGCAGCCTGCTCTGCACCTACTGACTGAGAAGCGATACCCAGACGGGCACCATTCATCAGACCCATCACATACTTGATCAGACCCAATTTCTCAGAGCCACAAAGTTCAGCCTTGGCGTTCTTATAAACGAGTTCGCAAGTGGGGCTGCCATGAATACCGAGTTTGTTCTCGATGCGACGCACATTCACACCACCATTACGCTTGTCGTAGATGAACATGGAAAGACCACGACCATCGCGAGTACCTTCTACTGAACGTGCCAGCACGAGGTGGATGTCAGCGTCACCATTCGTAATGAAACGCTTCACACCATTCAGGCGCCAGCAGTTCTCCTTCTCGTCGAAGGTAGCCTTGAGCATCACAGACTGAAGGTCAGAACCTGCATCAGGCTCCGTCAAGTCCATTGACATGGTCTCGCCAGCACAAACACGTGGGATGTAACGCTTGCGCTGATCCTCATCACCAAACTCATAAAGTGTCTCGATACAATCCTGAAGTGACCAGATATTTTCGAAACCTGCGTCACCCTCAGCGATGATTTCGTTGGCAGCGGTATAAACCACGTTAGGGAGATTGAGACCACCATAACGACGTGGCATCGTCATACCGCAGAGGCCAGCCTTGATGGTAGCATCGAGGTTCTCATAGGTCTTACTGGCATAACGCACACGACCATTCTCACAATGAGGACCTTCAGCATCCACATCCTCAGAGTTAGGACCGATGATGTTGGCATTGATGTCACCTGTGATTTCGAGCAGGCTGTCATAGTTCTCCTGTGCATCCTCGTAGTCCTTGGGTGCATAGTCATACTGACCGTAGTCAGCGTAATTTCTCTCCTTCAACTCAACGATGCGTTTCATCAAAGGGTGTTCCATGTGGAATTTAATCTCAGGAACGTCTGTATAGGAATTAGCCATATTTGTTTATTATTTAAGACCCTCTCTGTCCTTCGGACATCTCCCCCGTAATGGGGAGACCATCCGGCTTGTTCCCCAACACCCCGCATGGGCTCCCTCCCCATTATGGGGGAGGGTTGGGGAGAGGGTCTGCTATTTACTTCGAATTCTTCTTATAATACTTAATCAGCTTTGGAACAACCTCTTCGATGGTGCCGTTGATGATGTAGTCGGCAATCTGGTTGATGGGAGCGTTGGGGTCGGAGTTGATGGAGATGATGATGCCAGACTCCTTCATACCTGCCACGTGCTGGATAGCACCAGAGATACCGCAAGCGATGTACACCTTTGGACGTACCGTTGTACCTGTCTGACCAATCTGACGGTCGTGGTCAATCCAACCTGCATCCACAGCAGCACGGCTGGCACCCACTTCAGCATGGAGTTCTTTTGCCAACTCGAAGAGGAGGTTGAAACCTTCGGGGCCACCTACGCCGTAACCACCAGCCACAATGATAGGAGCGCCCTTGAGGTTATGCTTTGCCTTCTCCACGTGACGGTCGAGCACCTTCACTACATAGTCAGTAGTGGGCACGTACTTGGCCACATCGTGCTTGATAACTTCGCCCTTGTAGTTCTCGTCGAGGATTTCCTTCTTCATCACACCGTCACGAACGGTTGCCATCTGTGGACGATGTTCTGGGTTGACGATGGTGGCGATGATAGAACCACCAAAAGCAGGACGAATCTGATAGAGCTGGTCTTCATAGTGCTTATCAACCATGTTGCCCTCAGCATCCTTCACCTTCATGTCAAACGAGCCAATCTCCAACTGAGTGCAGTCGGCAGTCAGACCTGAGTGGAGTGCGGAAGATACACGAGGACCGAGGTCACGACCAATCACAGTTGCACCCAAGAGGCAAATCTGAGGCTTCTCCTCCTTGAAGAGGTTCACCACAGCAGAGGTGTGAGGAAGTGACGTGTAAGGGAAGAGTCCCTCTGCATCGAAGATGTGTACCTTGTCAACACCATAGGGAATCACCTGCTTCTCAACGCCGTCGAGGTTGTAGCCCACGAGGACGGCCTCCAACTGTACACCAAGCTGATTAGCGAGTTTGCGACCCTTGGTGCAAAGTTCCAAACTTACATCAGCAACCTTGTTGCCTTCAAGTTCACAATATACAAATACGTTGTTCATATTCTTATATACGGTTTTGTGGTTTTGCGGTTTTGCGGTTTTACGGTTTTATATCTGCTCTTGATTCTTTCTGGTAAAGATTAAAGAACGTAACATCTTATTTATATCTTCGTTTTGCAAATCCAAAGAGGTGAATTCTTCTTCTGTGATAAATCCCAGATTGTGGGAAATCTGAATCTGTGTGTCAATCTCGTTAGATGAACCCAAAGAAATGGATAAGAATCGTAGTAAGTCTTGATTGGATGAACGTCCGTAACCCTCTGCAATATTTGAAGCAATGGAAACGGCAGATCTGCGCATTTGGTCAACCAGACAAAATTTCTCAGTTTGTGGGTAATGGCTTGTAATTTTATAGACATCGGTCGTGAAAACCATCGCCATTTGCCATACTCGGAGATTTTTATGCGGTCCCATCATAACTCACCGTACAACCGTATAACCGTACAACCGTATAACCGCTCTAACCAATAGTGTTAGAGTCCATAAGTTCTACAAT
>JBGUMY010000335.1:0-14716 GCA_045117095.1 Bacteroidaceae bacterium
GAAATCACAGAATACTAGAATTCCATAGCACGTCCTGTGGATGTCTTGACTTAATCGCTGAATAGTTACCTATCTTCAACGAAGTCAACGTTACGATTAACCGAGCACAAAACGAAAGAAAGAAGAAAGTTTTTACTTCATCTTATACAACTTATACTGGAATGTCAGCAGCACATAGTGAGGATTGCCTGAACTGCGGTTCTCGTTTCGTCCTGTGGCTGTTATGGATGAGGAGAAATTGCTTCGTTCGTGTAGAATGTCGTTCCATGTGAGTTTCAGTAAACCTCTGTAGTCACGTAGCACCTTATAATCAATACCCATGTTCCAGATGAATTCTATGCGGTTTCCATCTTTCATCTTGCTCCCAGCTTGCCCAGAAATGTTCAGGTCGGTCCTGAGGGTGAGCCTGTTTCCCAACCAATAGTTCAAAATGTTGTTGAGGTTATACGTATGACTCTTCTCAATCGAAGTCATATAGTTACTTTCGCCCCATTGGTAGCGGTAGCTCCCATTCAGCGTCAGGTCGAAATGCTTGGTGTACAGCACGAATCGAGGCGTTAAAGAAATGGAATGAACATCCGAAGCGCCCTTTCCACTTTCTGTCGCACCAAGAGCTTGCATGTAGCTTACCGAATGATTATAATTGTAATTGGCATTTACACTGATGTTCGAGTGCTTGAAGTCGGTTTGGTAACTGACATTTTCGTTAAGTCCCCAATTGCCATTGATATTCTCATATGTCGAAATAGTTCCTCCAGTCGTTGTGTTATAGATGGATCGAGATGAGATGTTGTTACGTGAGAAAGAATAGCCGCCACTAAACCGCCATCCGCCATTCAAACTGAAATTCAGGTTAAAGCTATGGGTTTCTGGCTTCTTGAGGTTCGGGTTGGCTATCCGGATGTAGAGCGGATTATTGTTTGTAGTAGGTTCTACCAGGTTCGAGCCTTCAACCAAGCGATTGCTATACTGATAGATCAAATCTACTGAATGATTCTCTGAGAATCTATACGACAGATAGGTATGGGTATTCAGCGTGGGTGCCTGCTGGGTGGTATCGGCCATCACTCCGTCCTTGCGTTCGTAGTGGTAAGTTTCACGTGTAGGAGTAAATCTGACGTTTTGACTGAAGCTCAAGCGATTGAAGTGAAAAGAATAGTTGATGCTTATACGATGAGCATCCGTCTTGGTGCGTTGGTAGGTGCTGATGCTATCTAATTGCTGATGGTTGTTTGTCAGGTCGTAATAGACACGTTCCGATTCACTATTGTTGTGTGAGAATTCATAGTTGAAGTTTAAGTTCTGGCGAAACTTTTTCGGACCGAAAGAGAAACCACCACTTGCCGACAAGTCGAGACGTTCCGAATTGGTAGGAGCGATGCTTACTCGCAGATAGTGCCACACACTGTCGCCATATTGCAGATAATCCGTCTGCTGTTGTTCTGTCGATGATTGAAACCTGCTGTTGGTGTTCAGATTCATACGAACTTCAATATGAGCATTTGCCTCTCCTTCAAAATACTGGTAATAGTTGCTCTGCAAACCGAGCGACTGCTGATGTGAATGGCTCGAGGTTTCACTGTTTCTGCGGTTCAGTGTGATGGCAGTCAGCCGTTCTTCGTCCATCAGTTCGTTATTTTCGCCCACGAACGGATTGCCGTTGTAGGTGGCAGCGTTCGATTGGTTATGCGACTTAGAGTCACTATAGTTATAGTTCACATTCGCATTCAAACTACCATAATTACCCAAATTGATCGGCGTACTGATATTGAAATTATGGGTTGTGTTGTTGTTGTAGTTTTTCGACTGAGATGCTGAAGTCGAATACTGTTCGTATTCAGGCATGATGGTCGAACTGAGGGATTCTCGGTCACTTCGCTGGTCAGTGTAGGAATACTGGGGGCGATACTGCACATGGGTTTTGCCAAACTGTCTTCTGTAACTTCCATCAATCCTGTTATTGCTACTTTTCTTCGAGCTGGCATTGGGCAAATCGTCCAATTGAACGTTTGTGTTCCACTCTCCCTTATTGCCTTTCTTCCATTGCATACCTTGCATTTGGAAATGGTAAGTGTTCTTGATGGTTGTCGTTCCTATCTCTGGCTTCGTCATCTCCACGCGATTCACAGGCTTCTTCGTAATCATATCCGCCACCCAATACTTTGTCGTATCCGTACTCAACGTATCTGCCAGCGTCTTGTACACTCGGAACTGTTTCAAATCCGCGTTTTCGATATTATCCAGCGCAATCTTCATATCGTGGGCAAAGAACGATTCGCCATTCAGCCTGATCTCATGAATCACGCTGTCTCGGTAGGTGAGCTGCCCGTTTTCATACCGCAATCCAGGCAAACGGCGCACCAGGTTGAGCAACACCGTTCCTCGAGGCATCTCAAAAGCATCCACATTAAACACCGTTGTGTCGCCACTCTCATACATCCGTTTCAACTCTCCGACAATCACGACCTCATCCATACTCATCGGATTGCTTTTCAGCACGATGCTGTCGAGATCTATCGTCCAACTTCCGCCATAACCCTTATTGTTTTCATCAAAGTAGCGATACGCCAGCTTCAGGTCTTGCGTGTATGTTTCATATCCCACATACGACACCTTCATCGCCACTCTGGGCACATCGTTCTTCTTCACACGCTTTTTCAGCACATTCATCCCATGATAAAACCATCCGTTCTTGTCCGTCACAGCTACCGTCTTCACCGTCGTATCGTTCAGGCACACCAACTGGATGTTCGCATTGGGAAGCGGATAAGGCTTGGGTTCCATCTCGTCTGTACCCAATATGCGGCCGGATATGTTCAGCCAAGTCTGCTCCCCCACCGTCTGACGACCATTTGCCTGACCCCTCACAGAACTATACACATTCTGTGCCTGCATCCCAATCGACATGCAGAGCAGCAAAACAATCCATATAGCCTTATTCTTGCTCATTCCGCTCAACCTATAAATGCAGTTCAACGTAATAAACGATGCAAAGATACGTTTATTGCCCTCAAACTACCAAGAAAATCAATTCACAAATAATTCACATTTTATTTAGAGGGGTGGGAATTAGTTCACAAAAATTTCACATGGGTTTTGTAGTTCACTATATTTCAGCATCTTATACAAACAGGTCTTGCTACAAATCTTTTTTCTTCACCCATACCTTGAGTGGTGTTGCTCCAACATGATGATCGACCGCCTGCAAGAAGTAGGCGGCCCACCGACAGGAAGCGGGTGGCCATTCAATATATTGGGCTAAAAAACACGTGAGTTAACTCAAATCATCAATCGAGTTAACTCAATCGATCGTTTGAGTTAACTCACGTGTTTTTACCCTTCTATTACAAATATCCAAGCAAACATCTTTCACAAGGCTTATGAAATCATTTTTTTGGTTCATCCGACAAATGCATAGGTCTTATCGTGTAGAGAAAGGATTTTGAGTTCAAAGAACTTCTCGTCTCTGTATCCATATGCTTGTCTCTTCATTGTTTTGATTTTGTTGTTTATCCCTTCCAGTTTCCCTGTAGAGATATGATGGTCGTACCAGGAAAGTATGCCGCTGCGATGTGCCATCAATGTCATGGCAAATTTCTGCAGCAATGGCACCTTTGAGTCCTGTGCCTGCTCTACCCAGTTCATGAGTACTTGCTGCGCCTGTTCTTTCGTCACCTGCATCCATATCTCCCTGAGTGACTCCTTGAGATAGTATCCCTTCATGAGCGGTGCGTTCATCTCAAGCGCATTCTCCAGCCTGTTCCTATGGCATGAGTCATATATATCCGCTCCGTTGCAGAGTAGCAGCCATCGTGTACCTTTGAGGACCTTACGCTTCATGAGGTCAGCCTCCTGGTTATAAGCCAGCCTGCGGAGTTTGTCCAGCGTGTCATTCATCAGCTTGACAACGTGGAAATGGTCAAAGACGAGCGTCGCATCTGGAGCATTCTCTCTCACGGAAGATATGAAGGCCGCAGACAAGTCTGTCGCCACCGCCTTTATCGCAGCCTTTGCTTTGCGTGCCTTCTTCCAGAACTTCTCAAGTGCATCGGCACCTTTCCCGTCTCCTACGTACACAACTTGTCCTGTCAGAAGATCCGCCACGATTGTCTTATAGACATGCCCCTTGCGCACGGCGAACTCATCTATTCCTATATACTCAAGCTTGCTCAGGTCCGGATTGCCGTAATGACGCTGGAGATACCGCTTCTGGATGTCCTTGACCGTATCCCATGAGATGTTCAGGAACAGTGCAACATCCTTGATAGTGCCTATGCGGGATAAGTCAACGACGTAGCGGGCAAACTTGTTCGTGTAGCTTCGCTTGCCTGTCACAAAATGGATCTTCTCCTGGCGGATGCAACCACATGACTTGCATTCTATACGCTGTACCTTCATTCGCAGAATTGTTTCTCTATGGCCAACGGGAACACTCCGTATATCCCTGTATGTGCTGCCAGAACGGATAATCTTACGACTTTTACATTCCGGACAGCACAATTCATCCTTCCGTGTCTGAATATAATGAATATTTTGATTACCTTTGTACTCAGTTTTGGTACATTCTTGGTGGCGGACACCAAAGGCGTGATACAGATAGCTGGGATTCATATTACTATGCTTTAGTTAGGGGTAACCAAAGGTGGTGATTTTATCTTAGCTATCTTTCTTATTATTCATTTATTTGTTGATTAACTATGCATTTGTCGGATGAACCATTTTTTTTCTCTCAACATGTTTGGAAGTGAATAATAAGTTGTATATTTGCCACCGAATTCGACAAAGGGCGAAATATCGTGATGAGGATCATGAACTAACTACCACAATCATAACACCAAATCTTATACGAAACATGAGAAGGAAAACTAATTTGAAGTCATGGGCGATGCTGTTGGGGGCATTGCTCACTTCTGCCACAGTGACGGCTGCGAACAGCGAGTATGTCAGCAAGGCGTCGGAAGATGTGGGCGAGAAGAAAATGTGTGTTGTCATTCATGAGGCACAGCGTACTACTGCTTTCGATCTGGAGGCAAGACCCATTGTTTCTTTCACAGATACGGATGTGAAGTTGGTCTGTGGCGACATGACTGTCCTCTATCCTTTGGACAACTACCTCAAGATGACCATCGAGGAGGTGGATGTGGCGACGGACATGAAGTCGCTCTCCACGGAGGCCTTCAAGATTACAGGTTCTGTCATCACTGCCCAAGGACACGAGAATCTGTCGCTTTATGGCATCGATGGAAAATGCCTTCTTCAGGGGAAGGCAAATGCTGAGGGTGTGGCTACGCTCTCCATCAGCCAGTTGCCAGCTGGCACTTATATCGTAGTAATCGGAAAACAATCATTCAAAATCAATAGGCAAAGATGAAAAAGTATATCATGAGTGCCTTGCTGCTTTGTGGCTTGGCTCAATTGGCAAATGCCCAAGGTTATTACATCTATAAGAATGGTGTCAAACAGACCGTCATGGCCACCGATATGGACAGCCTTGTGTTCTTCAAAGAAGCCGAGAAGGCGCCAGATCCAGATCCCGTTGATCCTGACAAGCCCCTGGCTGCCAAGGATGCCACTGAACGTACTGCCGACTTGAATAAAGAGTGGTATGAGCGGTTGGACTTCAACGATAAATCGGAGTTGGAGAATGCCAAGCGTGGATTGGTTGAGGCTACCCCCGACTTGATCATCACCAATGAACGAGGAGAGGTGTGGAACATGGCTGCCTATAAGTTCCTGCTTGCTGAAGGGGAAGCACCTTCTACGGTCAATCCCAGCCTGTGGCGGAATGCCCTTTGCAATGTGCAGACGGGTCTCTATCAGGTGTGCGAAGGCATCTACCAAGTGCGTGGTTACGATATGGCCAACATGACTTTCATCAAGACCAAGAATGGTTGGATGATCTTCGATGTGCTGATGGGTAAGGAAGTGGCTCAGGCTGCCCTCGAACTCTTCAAGCGCAATGTTGATTCCAATCCTCGCATCGTGGCTGTCCTCATCAGCCATAGCCACGCTGACCACTATGGTGGTGTGGGTGCTATCGTCAATGCCTCCAACATTGCTGATGCCAGCCTGCCGCTTGCTGACCAGATCAAGCCTGGCAAGATTGCCGTCATCACACCTGCTGGTTTCATGAAACACGTCATTGCCGAGAACGCCTATTGCAATGCAGCGATGTCACGTCGTGCGTCTTACCAGTATGGCGCCTACCTGCCCAAGGGTGTGACAGGTCGCATGGCGATGGGTATTGGTATGGGTGAGAGCACCAATTCGCCACTCACTCTGATGCCACCTACCTACGAAGTGAAGGAGGATGAAACTGTCACCATCGATGGCATCACCGTCACCTTCCAGCTCACCCCTGGCACTGAAGCACCCGCTGAGATGAATGCTTACTTCCCCGACTACCGTGCCCTTTGGATGGCAGAGAACTGCACGGGTACTCTCCATAACCTCTACACCCTGCGTGGTGCTGCTGTGCGTGATGCTGAGGCTTGGTGCAACTACATCCTTGAGGCAGAGACCAAGTTCGCGGACAAGACAGATGTCGTATTCCAGAGCCACAACTGGCCGCATTGGGGTTCGGAGGTCATCAAGGAATACCTCGAAAACACCGCTGCTATCTATAAATTCATTCACGACCAGACCCTCCATTATGTCAACCTCGGCTACACTTCTGCTGAGATAGCCAACACCTTGCGCCTGCCTGAGAAGCTCGACAAGGTTTGGTACACCCGTCAGTATTATGGCACACTCAGCCACAACATCAAGGCTGTCTATCAGCGTTACATGGGTTGGTACGATGCCAATCCTGTCAACCTCAACCTCCTGAATCCTGATGAGACTGCCAAGAAACTGGTCGAATATATGGGTGGTGACACCAAACGTATTCTTGAGATGGCTCGTGTTGATTATGCCAAGGGCGACTATCAATGGGTGGCACAAGTGACCAAAGAACTCGTCTATGCTGATCCGTCCAACATGGAAGCCCGTCGTCTTTGTGCTGATGCACTCGAACAATTGGGTTATCAGTGTGAGAGTGGTACGTGGCGCAACGCCTACCTGACTGGTGCGATGGAGCTGCGAGCTGGCACGCCGACAGAGAAGCAGTATGGAACAGGCGAAGGCATCGCCAACATGCTAGGTGCTGGTAGCATCGACATGATTTTTGAATATGCTGCTATTGCCACTGATAGCCATAGTGTGGAGAACAACGATGTGACAGTCAACTTCATCATCGGCAATGAGAAGTGCTGCGTGGTGCGTCGCAATGGTGTTGTCCTTACCTATAAGAACGAAACGTTCCCCAAGGCTGATGCTACTGCCACAGGAACCAAGGCCGCTTTGGTCAACTACCTCAACGGCAATTTCACAGGTCTGACCATCACAGGCAATGACGATGCTGTGACGAGCCTTTTCTCTGGCATCAGCAAGCCTGTGCTCAACTTCAACATCATCGAGCCGTAACCCTCTTCTTGAGGGTCATCGACCCGCTTCTTGACGATTGGCCGCCCGCTTCTTGAGGGCGGCCAATCTGCTTCTTGATGGTTATCCCCCAGTCAATAATGGAAGAATTTTCACTCGTGATGCTCTCGTTGTGTGCGGCCTTCTATTCAGCTACTGCATATCTAATAGCCCATGCGTGAAGTGTCCACCTCTTTCTTCTTCTTCTCTTTGAAATTGCCGATGCGATAGATGGCTGTGAGCGAAGCATTGGCATAGTTCATCCATACACGCATGGTGTAATCTTGATTGTCAAGGGTGGAACGTGTCTTGGCATAATCATTGAAGATGTTGTTGCCCTTGGCCACGAGACTCCATTTCCCGTTGCTTGACGTCCATCGAAAAGAGAGGTTCAGGTAAAATAAGGGTTTTATGTCGTAAACGCCTTGAATGGCTTTCGACTGAAAGAACGGGTTCAAGATGAACTGGATGTTGTGGCGCGAGGAGAGTTTTGCGACGGCAGTTCCGCTGAGGATGGCAGAGCAACATGTGCGGTTGAAAGGCAGGTCGAAGAATTCGCTGCTTTTGTCGTGGCGATAAAGACCTGTGGCATTGACTGTGCCGTTGAGCCATTTGCCAACACGGAATTGTGCAGAGGCTTGCATGCCATAGGTGTTGGAGTAGTCGAAGTTGGTCTCCTTCATGATTACTGCCATGCGGTCGGAAGGCTGATAGGCGAGCTGCACGGAGTAGTCGGATTGAATTTGTGCAAAGGCGACGAAGGTGTATCTGTGATTCAGTTGCCACATCAGTGTCAGGTCGTAGTTCGATGCGGGTTTCAGATCGGGATTGCCCCATATCTCGCTGTAGGTCGATGAGTAGTAGATGCTGTTCATGGTGCTCCAGTAGGAGGGGTAATCAGCCTCGCTGCTGAAGGAGAGATTGAGCATATTTTTCGGGTTGATGTTCCATAGGGCACTGAATGCTGGGTAGATGCGCCATTCGTTCCACTTGGTGGCGTGGTATTGCTCAACTGCCACCGAGGTCTCAAGGCTTAACGACTCGCCTACCTGCTTGCTCAATCCTGCGTAAGCGTTCAGGATTCGCTCGTCGTAATCGACATGGGATGTGGCGTCAGGAATGGCTTGATGATTCTGATCGAGCGTGGTTTGGTAACTGTCGTTATTGGTGAATTGCGCCTTGACTCCATACATGAGTTCCCAACTTTGGGGCAACGTATGGGTTTGGTCGGCGGTGAAGAGCCACTTGCTGACTTTCTGACGGCTGTCTACATAGAGATTTCGGCTTTCATCATACATGTTGCCGTCCAGATGCTGTGTGCGTGGATTCTGATAATTGGTGTAGGATGCACCTAACAGGAGTCCGAACGGGGTCTCGTAATTGATGTCGGCATTATGCAGATAATCATGCTCATGAGAGTACTGCACGGAGTTGGCTGTGCCTGTTGTAGTATTGGTGGGATGGTCTGACTCCCATTCTCCTGTATAGGCCATGCTCAGACGGTGGTCATCGGCAAAGGCATAGTCCATGCCGATACGATATTCGTGGCTGATGCATGCATTGCGATCACGAGTTTCGTCGTGGTATGCTTTGCGCTCGTTGTGCAAAGGGTGGTTGGCCTCATGTTCTACCTTTCCATAACCTGTGCCGTCTGTAAAAGTGTAAGACGCATCCAAACCGAATATTCCATGATTATAAATGAAACTACCTCCCACTTTTCCCATGCCATATTTGTGTTGACGCCATGTGCCTTGCAACTGCCCTGAAACCTGATTGGTGCCAGCAAAGTCCTTGGTCACAATATTGATGACCATACCACGCACATGGTATTTCGCTGGTGCTGATGGCATCACCTCTGCCTTGGCCAGCATGGCAGGAGGCATTGATTTCAGACGTTCTGCCACTTTCTCTGCATCCAGCGTGGTGGCTTTGCCATTAATAATGAGTGTGACAGGACGGCCACTGAACGTAAGATAGTCGCCAATCTCGACCACACCAGGAATGCGGGTCAAGGCTTCGTAGGCATCATCCGCAGGGTAGACTTGCAGCAGCATGGGCATGTTGAAGACCAAATGTCCGTTTTCCGTTCTGGAAAGGATGAGATTGCCCGTTACCTGTATGCCATTCAGCAAGAGTGGTTCTGGTTGAAGCCGTATCGTGCCTGCTTGGTTCGAGTCGAGCAATCTGTATTCAGTCTTATAGCCCACAAATGAAATACGGACAAGGACGGGCATCACGTCGCAAGGAATGACAAAGCAACCGCTTTCATTTGACACACCTCCCGTGATGAGGGTGCTGTCTACAGGTTGGAGAATGGTCACATTGGCGTATGCCACGGGCTGATCTCGTTCGTCGATGATGGTGCCCGTCAGATGGTGGTCGGTCTTGTGGATGCACTCTACGAAGATATCATTCTCCCCACGTCTCACAACACGGATGGGATAAAAACCAATGATTTGCCTGATAGCGTCCATGATGGTTTGATGTTTGATTTGGGTTGTCACACGGAAATCTTCCAGTTCGTTGTACATGAAACTGATGTCGTAATGACGCGATTGTTCATTGAGGTCACGCAATGCCTCCGACATCGACACATTGTCATAAGTGCGTGTGATGTGTTGGGCTGACATGCTGGCATGACAGCACAGCACCATGAGGGTTATAAACAGGTCTCTCATCATTTCACAATCAGTTTCTTGTTCTCGATGACCAGATGGATGCTCTCGAACATGTTCAACTTTTCTACCACTACAGGAAGGCTGTCCTCCTGTTTCCACACGAAATAGAAGCGAAGGTGTTTGGCCTGTTCATTTTGCACATCCACAGCGACATGATAGTAGGAGGCTATTTCTTTTGCGATGCTGTCCACAGCGACATTGTCGAATACAATAGATGCTTTCGCCACGGTGTCTATCTCCATTGTGTTGTCTGACGTGGATGGGGTAACGGATGTCTGCTCCTCATCCATGGAGGTCACGTCCTTGTCGCTTGTATGGTTGCTGATAATTTGGACAGCAGCATAGGCGATGCCCGTGACAATCAGAATGCCCACAAAGGTGGCAGCCATCTTCAACCAGTTGCGTTGTGGCTTCTGTTGGGCAAAGTGCTTGGTGGCAAAGCCTTGCCATTCAGACTCTACCTCCTGTTCCGACATACTGAAAGCCTTGTTCTTCATGGCACGTTTCAGAAGTGCCGTTGCCTCCATCTCCTCTTGCACTTCGACATCATTCAGCATATCTTTCAATTCCTTTTTTGCAAACTGCTCGGGATGCTCCTGCATGTCCAGCAGCATCTTGGTTTTCGTGTCTTTATCCATCACTCCTCTTTATTTTTTGTTGATACTCTTTCATCCTGTCCATCGCTTGTGTCAAATGCTTATAGACCATCACACGACTGATGCCCAATTCATCGGCAATCTCTTGATATTTCATGCCTTGCAGATGGCGCAAACGGAACACTCGAAGTGTTTGCTCCGTCAGATTTCGTTCTGCATAGTCCATCACCTCTCTGAGCCTGTCGTCATCATCTGTTGACTGAGGTTCCGATTTCATCTCTATCATATACGCCTGTTCGAATTTTGCTCTGACGCTTTTGTGCTCCAGCAGATTCATGCATCGGTTGCGCACACTCATCAGCAGATAACTTTCGGTGTTCCTTGGAGCTACGTCAGACTTCATCAGCGTGGAAAACACCTCACTCACCACGTCGCGAGCCTCCTCGTCGTCGTAGAGCAGCGTCCTTGCCAGTCGTGTCATTTGGACATAGTGCTTTCGAAACAGTATTTCTATTTCACTTTGTTTCATACATCAGGATAGACAGGGAGAGTCCACAAAAAGCTAACTCTCCACGCACATTTTTTTCAATATAACTACTTTCATTGCCCATTTCATCAGCAAAGATACGCAATTCTTGGCAGAAGTGTGAATGTGTGAAACGTGAAATTGGGATTTTTTCTCGTTTGCAAACAGGATGCAAAGCTTTTGCAAACAAAATGCAAAGTCTATTGTTTTGCTTTTTCATGAAGAAACCGTACTTTTGCAAAAAAATAGAGGCAATGAAGAAAGCATTGATGTTATTGATGACCGCATGGCTGATGCTGGGATGCGGTAAAGGAACGGAGACAAAACAGACGTACTTCTTGCAAGGGGCGTGGCTGTTGCAGCAAGCGGTGTACCCTTCATCGGGAGAGACTGATTACTATTCCATCGAGGGTGAGGGCACGTTCTGCCTGCTCTATGCCCTAGACAGTACCCTCTATGGGTGCAAGATGGCGACCACACCTTCTGGTTTGGTGATTGTGCCGAGAAGAAAGTGCAGCGTGACACTCATCAACAAGGGTGGGGGCGAGTGGCTTTACTTGGAGGATAATGACCCACACCCACTCACAATCAGCAATGACACAACCATCACCATCCAGAGCAATGGCGTCTTGTATTCATGGGTACGAGCCGATGACCTCTACAAGGAGTGGGGTGCTGACATGTGTGAGATTATCGCAAAAGATGTGGAGCGTACGGAAACGGGCAACAACAACTACGTGCTCTCGGTCAAGGAACGGCAACAAAAGAACTACATCCAGTGGCTCATCACGGGTTTCGGACTTGTTATCATATTGGCTGTGGCAAATGCTGTGATCTCTCGGCGACGTCGGCAGCAGATGCAACTCCAATTAGAGCAGATTCGGGAGGTAAAAGAAGAGCGTCCGTTGTCTGTCAAACAAGCCATTGAATCGGTAGAAACGGCCTATTTTGCCTCAGACGAATACCAAGCCTTGCAACATCGCATGTCCATAGGGCAAAGGCTAAAGGAGGAGGACTGGCAAAGCATCGAGCAACAAATCAAGAAGGTATATCCTGGCTTCAGCAGCCAATTACGCAATCTTCATGCTATGTCTGAATTGGAATACCAAGTGTGTCTGCTCATCAAACTTAGGATTGCTCCGTCGGACATCGCTACGGTCTTGGCTCGCGATGCCAGTACCATCAGCACTGTGCGTAGTCGCCTCTATCAGAAGGTGTTTGGCAAAAAAGGAGGCACCAAAGAGTGGGATGATTTCCTCCTTTCGATGGGAACCTAAAAAAGATGCAAACAACTTGCAAACTCTATGCAAAGTAAATGCAAACAAAAAAGCTTGGTGGGGTGGTGAAAAGCCCATACCTTTGTACCGACAATTCACTTTATGTCTAACTCTAATAAAAATTTAAGCCTTATGAAGAAAATGTTATTAGTAATTGCAGTGGCGCTCATGAGTGCCATGCAAGTGAGTGCTCAGAACGTGAAAGTGGACGACAAGGAACTCGTTGGTGTGTGGATGATGGAATCCATGCAGTGGGAGGGTGAAAAGAAAACCATGTGTGGCAAGGCGACTGGCTACACGCAGTTCAAATTCTATGGTGCCGATGGCGAGTATGCCTGTGCAGAGCTTGCCCTGACTAAGGAAGGAAAGATTGTGGTGATGCCTCACGAGTATGGAGCTTACACGTTTAAGGATGGCTGGTACTCCGAGATGGGACGTGAAAAAATCAAGGATGCTATTGTTTGGATTGATAAGACGACCACCAAAGGCACTTGGAAGACACGTCATGATATCTGGAAAAAGATTTCCCTGCCCGACAAGGCCGTGAAGTACATTCTTGATTGCTGTAAGACGAAAGAAACTCCTGCCGATGTTGAGCAGGTCATTAAGCAAACCATGTTCAAGTAAACATCTGAACTCATAAATGGGACACTAATCCTAAGACTTAAAAGAGTAATTTTTATGTATAAGAAAGTTAGTATTAAGTTAAAACAAGATTAGTTAAACGAAGTTTTTTCGTTTAGGAAGTCCTATAGGCACCTAAGCCTCGCTACGTCGTGAGACGTGACGGGGCTGATGGCGTTAGAAACTGTCCTTCACAAGATTGATGGCTTCTGACACAAAAGCAACAGGGGACCTTGATGGTGTACTTTGGCACCAAACAGATAGAGGTCGCCACCATCGCGAATGCCCGTCTTTTTGCGCAATTCATTGGCAGTCAGGGGGAAGTTGCGCGTGGCGATATTAGCTTGGGGAATCGTTTGTTTGAGGCGTTTGAGGATCTTGGAGGAGAAAGAGATTTGTTCCTTTACCTCGAAGATGCGACCTGGGAAATCACTGATGAACTTGTTGGAGGTCATCAGATGGGTTCCTTCATCCAATTGACAGATAGAGAAACGATGACAAAGATTTCCAAATGCTTGTGCCTTCATCAGGGTGACATCGGGTTCGTAGAGAAAATCTCCAACCTCGGAAACAACAGAAATCCCCATTTCATCGGACAATTTGAAAGTGTATTCAATGGTTCTATCGGTCAAGAAATCCACACAATGGACTTGTACACACCTTATATGTTTCTCCCCTTTGAGGGAGTCAGAGGGGACTTGTTTCACCAACACCTCCTTACATTCGTTCTTCACCCCTACAATATAGATATCGGTCACGTTTCGTAGTTTGCGGATGACATCGGTCAGATCTACCATGGGTGAGAGTTTCACGAGTACCATCTTGGCATGCTGAAGGAGTTCATCTTGCCATTCGATAACATTGGGTTCACAAGCCTCGATGGCATACACACGGCTCCCATCGCCAGCACGACGGGCTGGGTCAAGATAAATGACATCTACCGATGGAATGGGAAGTTTTTGGCCATCGCCACAGCGAACAATGAGAGAATCTCTTTTCAGGGTCTTGAAGTTATGCTTTGCTATTTCACAAAGGGTTTCGTTGCGTTCGGTATAGATGGCCTGTTCCATGCCTTCGGACATATACCAGAAATCGACCCCCATGCCTCCTGTCATGTCGCAGAGGCTTCTCATTCTCTGACTCTCAACTCTCAAGCCTAAACGCTCTTCTCCATATAAAATGCTCCGCTTGTAACGGGCTGTCTGTTCCGAACTGCATTGTTCTGCTGGCACACGTCCTCCCATGATGAGGTCAGGATTGGCGTACCACTCAGGCAATTTCCCTTTCAACCGACGTCTTGCTTCAATCTGTTCGACGGCAAAGGGCACGTCAACATCGGCATACCGCCGAGCTGCCAACAGCAGCCCAGCGGTATCGTCATTGATGTGCGATTGGATGAAATCGCGCAAGCTCGGTGTCCAAGTCATCACACTCACTTCACCAGTATTCTGCGAACTTGTCCATTCTTATACTTCACGAGGTTCACACCCTTCTGTGGAGCAGCGAGACGTGCGCCAGAGATAGAGTAGTAAGCCACTGGAGCACCCTGTGCTG